>NZ_WWCX01000032.1:0-62765 GCF_009857655.1 Duganella vulcania | reverse complement strand
TGCGTCCGCGCCCGCGCCTGCCGCGCCGCAGGGATCCGCGCAGCGCCCGCCCGAGGGCGACGCCGACCCGACGCGCGACCTGAAAAACTACGTGCCGCGGGGCGCCAATCCCACCATGCCCGAGGTGATCGAACGCCTGCATGAACGCGGCGTCTACAGCGGCCTCGGCGCGTTTCCGCCGCCGGGCACGCGTCCGCCCAAGGTCGGGCTGGCGGTGCCCGAGGACTTCGAACTGCCGCCCGGCTACGTGCGCCACCACCAGGCCACCGACGATGGCCAGCGCATCGAAGCGATCCTGATGTTCGCGCCCGGTTTCCAACTGTACGACGCCGCCCATAATCCGATCGACATGCCCAAGGACCGCGTGGTGCCGCCCGAGCTGGCGCCGCCCGGACTGCCGATCCGGCGCATCGTCATTCCTCCTCCCATCGAACCGGCCGCACCCGGCCGTTGATCCGCATGCGACAACTATCGAGTTCCTCCGCGGCGCGCATGGCGGCCGGCATTCTGGCGAGCGCCATCCTGTCGGCCCTGTACGCGCGCGGCGGCCCTGGTTGGTTGCTGGGCTTCGTGATGCTGGCGCCGTGGCTGTGCACGCTGAACGCCAGCCGCTCGCTGGCCGCCACGCTGGGCTGGGCCTACCTGATGTCGCTGGCCTTCACGGCCGCCGCCTTCGCCTGGTTCGGCACCGCGCTGGGACGCTACACGCATGCCGGCGCGGGCACCGGCCTGGCCGTGTTGCTGCTGGCCGCGCCGCTGTTCCAGCCGCAGTTCCTGGTGTTCGCGCTGGTGCGCCACGTGAGCGGACGCCGGCATGGTCCGCTGCCGCGCGCGCTGGCCGCGTCCGCATCATGGGTGGCGGCGGAATGGTTGCTGCCCAAGCTGCTCGGCGACACGCTGGGCTACGGACTGTATCCATCCCAGTTGATGCGCCAGGGCGCGGCCGTCGGTGGCGCCGCCGGCCTGACCTTGCTGCTGTTGCTGGCCAACGAGGGCGTGGCGGCAGCGCTGGCGCGGCGCCGCGACGGCTGGCGCGCGATATTGCGGCCGCTCGCGTTGGCCGCGCTGGGACCGCTGCTGCTGGCCGGCTACGGCGTGGCCTCGCAGCCGGACGGCGCGGCCGCCGGCAAGCCACTGCGCATGGGCCTGGTGCAGGCCAACCTCGTCGACTACGAAGGCATGCGCCAGCGGAAGGGCGCGCGCGCCGTGGTGCGCGAAGTGCTCGACACGCACTTCGCCATGAGCTACGACGTCGTGGTGCGGCGCCATGCCGACGCGGTGCTGTGGTCGGAGACCGCCTATCCCACCACCTTCGGCCATCCCAAGAGCGAAGCCGGCGCCGAGTTCGACCGCGAGATCCTCGCCAACGTCCGCGCGGCCGGCGTGCCCTTCGTGTTCGGCACCTACGATATCGACAGCGACGGCGAATACAACGCGGCCGCCTTCGTGCAGCCCGCCGGCCTGACGGGCTTCTATCGCAAGACGCGCCTGTTCCCCTTCACCGAATACGTGCCGGCCTGGCTGGACGGGCCGCGTCTGCGGCGCCTGCTGCCGTGGACCGGCAACTGGCGGGCGGGCAATGGCGCGCGGGTCTTCCCGCTGCGTCTGGCCGACGGCCGCGAGATCCCGGTGCAGCCGCTGATCTGCCTTGACGACGTCGATACCGGCCTGGCCATCGCCGGTGCCAGGCTGGGCGCGCAAGCCATCCTGACGATGTCGAACGATTCCTGGTTCAGCGACGATCCCGAAGGCGCGCGCCTGCACCAGGCTGCGGCGGCTTTCCGCAGCATCGAGACGCGGCTGCCGCAATTTCGCGTCACCACCAACGGCTACAGCGCGGTATTCGACGCGGGCGGCAGCATCCTGGCCGGCACGCGCATGGGCGAGCCGGCGCTGGTGGTGGCGGAACTGCGCGTGAGCCGGCCGGCGCCGACCTTGATGGTGCGCTGGGGCGATTGGGTCGGACGGGCCGCCTGCGCATTCCTGCTGTTGATGGCGGCGCGGGCCGCCATTCCCTCGTGGCGTGCGCAGGCGGAGGATGGCTCGCCGGCGCAGCAGCCCGCCATGGCCTTCCCGGTCCGGGTGGCGGTGCTGCCGGCGGCGGCGCGCATCGCGGCGGCGCTGTTGCGCATCATCGCCCGCGCCGGCCTGCTCGCCATTTGCGTGACGCTGCTGCTGAACGAACCGCTGCGCACCAACACGCTGGCGCAGATCCGCTTGTTCTCGGGACTGTTCCTCGCGCCGGAAGCCGCGTCGTGGTGCGTGCTGCTGGCGTTCGGCGCGCAAGCGTCGATCAGCGGCACCGCGCTGGTGCTGACGCGGGGCGCGCAGCGCATCGAACTGGCGCTGGCCGAGATCGCCGCCGTCGAGCTGTGGCGCTTGCCGATACCGGGCGCCGGCGTCGCCTTGCGGCTGGCGACCGGCCAACGCTGGCGCTACGGGCTGACGATGTCGAACCCGCTGGCGTTCGCCGCCGCGCTGGCTGGCGCCGGTGTTCCGCGCAGCGTTGAGCGCACCGGCGCGGCGATGAGCGTCTATGCGCGGGCGCGCCTGGCGCTGCGCCGCCGTCAGCTCGACCTGCCGCTGGCCAAGTTCGTCGCGCTGCCGCTGGCGCTGGCCATCCCCGCCTTCCACCTGCACCAGCACATTGCCTACGGCAGTGCTTTCGGCGAGTACTACACCTTTGGCCTGAAGGCTTACCTGCTGGCCTTCGCGCTGTGGTGGGCCGCGTGGTCCATCGGCGTGGTGCTGAGCGCGGCGCTGCTGCGCGCGGCGATCGAAGCCGGTACGCTGATGGCCGCGTTGCTGCGGCCCGGGCGGGCAGTCGAGGTCCGCGGCTGGCTGGAGCGGGCGGGCCGCCTGGCGCTGTATCTGGGCCTGCCTGGATGGCTGCTGGCGAACCTGTTTGGTGCGTAGGCTGCCAGCGCCACCCTGCTTACAGCTGCGGCTTGTTCTCGCGGATGGTGTTTTCCTTGGCTTTTTGCTGCTGCTGGCGCGCGGCGGCGGCGGCATTGAGCGCGCCGGCGTCATGCTGCAGCGGCGGCGCGGTGATCGTCACCGCATAGATGTCGATCATGTTCGGGGTGCGCGTGTTCGCAGCCTGGGTGTGCGTGTCGATGGTCATCGAGCAGGTCGGCGCATACTTTTCATAGGCGCTGACCGCCTCCGAAAAATGACGGCGGGACGCGTAGGGCACTGGACGGCAGGGACTGTCATTGACGTTTGTGCCGTATGAGGCGAGCTGCCTGCCCGACATGTCATAGCTCCAGGCCAGGTTGATGTTGCCGGGATCGCGATACTTGACCACGCCACCTGGCTGGTCGTATTTGGCGGTCAGCGATTGGATCAGGGTATCTTTCAGCACCGCCTTGTCTGGCGTCAGCGTCTGTTCGCGTTTGATCAGCCAGACGATGCCGGCCTCGTTGACCAGCACGCTGAAGAAATCCGCGCCGTTGCGGTCGCCCCGGCCGGCTCCCGTCGCAGCCTGGAAGCCGGCTTCCACGTTCGAGCCAAACGGCACGATGGGGGTGATCTTGTATTTGGGATTGAGCTTTTGCACCTGCTGGCGCGCCTCGTTGGCGCTGATGCCGACCCGGATGCCGGCGATATCCGGCGCGCCGGGGCCGCTCAGCGAGGCCGGCATGCCCGCCGGCGCGGCGCCCGAACTAGCGCCGTTGGCCTGGCTTTCCACCGATGCGGCTAACGCCAGTGCGGCGATCAAGAGTGCAGAGGGTTTCATTCGTTCATCCTTATAAATTAGATAACGATAATGTACAACATCTTGCGCCGGGCACGTTAGATTCAGCCTGTTATGATGCTGGCTCTTTCGCTAACATTTCAAACAGGCGGGAACATGGACTTACTGGACGCATATTGCGCGCGCATCGGCTACGCCGGCCCGCGCACCCCCACGCTGGACACGCTGCGCGCGCTGCAGCAGCTGCATCCGGCCGTCATACCCTTCGAGGCGATCGACGTGCTGCTGGACCGGCCGGTCCTGCTGGAACCGGCGGCCGTGGACGCCAAGCTGATCGGGGCCGGGCGCGGCGGCTACTGCTTCGAGCAGAACAGCCTGTTCCAGCGCGTGCTGTGCGCGCTGGGCTTCGCGGTGGAGCCCCTGATCGCCCAGGTGCGCTGGATGGCCGGCCCCGAGGCGCAGCAGCGGCCGCGCACCCACATGGTGTTGCGGGTGACCGTCGACGGCCAGCCCTGGCTGTGCGACGTCGGCTTCGGCAGCTGCGTGCTGACCGCGCCGATCCGCTTCGACCTGACCACGCCGCAATCCACGCCGCATGAGCGCTTCCGCATCACGCCGCAGGGCAGCGAGCATCTGCTGGAAGCGCTGCTGGGCGACGACTGGCTGCCGGTTTACCTGATCTCGCCCGCGCCGTGCCGCGACGGCGACTACGTGATGGCCAACTTTTACTCGTCGACCTATCCGCAATCGCACTTCCGGCACGACCTGATCGTGGCGCGCTCCACGCCGGAGGCGCGCCACGCGCTGCTGCGCAACCGCCTGACGATACGCCGCGCGGACGGCGCCAGCGAGCGCCGCTTCCTGAGCGCCGACGAGATCGAGCGGGCGCTGGCCGAGGTGTTCCTGCTGCCGGTGGCGCCGCACTGGCGTGCCGTGATCGAGCGCGCGGCAGCCGCCGTGTGGGACGAGCCGGCCCGCTAGCGTTCAGATCCCCGGTACCGGGTTGACGCCTTCGCGCAAACGGTAGGCGCCGCGTTCGTACACGTAGCGCGCGCTGCCGTTGAACGGGCGCACGTCGCGTTCCACGTCCTCGTTCTGGCCGGGCGATGCCGGCGCCGAGCGCGCGGTCCGTTCCTCGCCCGAGAACGTCAGCACCAGGTCGTCATAGCCGCCCGGCGTGGCGGCCGGCGCGAAGCGCCATGCCGCCTCGGCTTGCCAGCATTTCCTGGTCGACGGCCCGCAGCCGCCTTCGTTATCCGACTGCACGGGAATGGCGCCGGCCAGGTCGCGCACCTCCGCGGCGGCCGGGTCGAACAGCGAGAGCAGGGTGATGGCATAGCCTTGCCACACGCCGCCATGCAGCATCGCGATGCCGGGCTTGCCGTCCGCCAGCTCGATCCAGCGCAGCTCGCCGATATTGCCGGACGAGCCCAGGCTGGCCACGTTGTCGTGGCGGCGCACCAGCTTCCATTGCCTGCCTTCCTGCCGCAGCAGATACAGGCTCAGGTAGCCGCTGTCGACGTGCGCGGAGTCGGCGTCGCCGGCGGCGTTGGCGTGCTGGCCGGACACCACCAGCACCGTGTCGCCCGATGGCAGGGCCTGCATGTCCACCGCGCTCAGCGCTAAGTGCAGCTTGCGGCCGGGCTGGTCCGGATCGGGCAGGTCGGTGACGGCGTCCTCCTGCGCCGCGCGGTAGGCGGGGCCGAACACCACCTGCATCAGCGGCGCGTAGTCGGAGGCCGGATGCGGCGCGGCGGCCGCTGCCGCGGGGGCGCTGCCGGCCGGTGCGCTGGCCGGCGGCTTGGCTGGCGCCACCGGCGCGGATGGCTGGCGGGAACAGCCGGCGAGGCCGCTCAACATGGCTGTCGCCAGCAAGGGCGCGGCGAAGGATTTCAAAGGCATGGCTGGTCTTCGTTTAAGAAAAAGACAACAAATATAGCGCAATTCCGCTGGCGCGTCCGGCAAAAAAAGTTTTCGTCGCCGCAACACTTGTTGGGGCGGCGGGGCGTGATTTTGCTAAAATGGAATTCGATCCTTGCTGGCATCTCCAATGTTATGAACCGTTTATACGCATGCTTGCTGTTGTGCCTTGCCATGGGCTCTGCCTGCGCGGGCACCGTGCAGGTGTGCGCGGACCAGGCGGAAATCCCGCCATTCGTGTTCGCCGAGCGGGTCAACGGCCAGCGCAGCGGCAAGGTGGTGGGCGCCAGCGTCGACCTGCTCAAGCTGATCGGCGCGCGCCAGGGCTGGGATGTCAGCGTGCAGCTGCTGCCGTGGGCGCGCTGCCTGGCGCTGGTGGCCGATCATCGCGTCGATATCGCGCTCAACGTCAGCCAGGCCGACGCAGGCGGCCAGCTGGTGCTCAGCGATGCCTACTTCACCATGCACAATGTGTACTTCTATTCGCGCCGCGCGCGGCCGCAGGGACTGAGCCTGCAGAAGTTGGGCGACGTCGGCCAATACCATCTGTGCGGCCTGGGCGGGTATCACTTCGAGGTCTACGGCATTCCCACCAGCAAGGTCGACCGCGGCGCCACCATCGGCTACGAGCAGCTGATCGGCAAGCTGCACCTGGGCCGCTGCGACCTGTTCATCGACAGCCGCGAGACCATGGCGGGCCAGTACCTGATCAATCCCAAGCTGCGCAGCCTGCTGGTGGACGGCACGCTGGTGAGCCAGCCGCTGCCGGACTCGCCGCTGCGTCCGCTGTATTTCGGCGTGGCGGCCGGCGCCACGGGGACCACGCTGCTGCAGACCCTGAACGACGGCCTGGCGCGGCTGGCCAAGACCAGGGAGCTGGAGAAGCTGCTGGACCATTACATGGAACAATGAGCGACCTGCCTGGAGCCTGGATGCCCGCCACCTTTTACCTGATTCCGGCCGCGCTGGCGGCATTGCTGAGCTTGCCCGCGCGGGCGGCCGAGGCGCCGTCCGATCCGGTGCGGCCGTGGCTGTCGGTCAACGGCTTCGGCACGATCGGGCTGGCGCATTCGGACGAGCACCACGCCGACTATGTGTTCGACAACCTGCAACCGAACGGCACCGGCCGCAACCGCCAGTGGACCGGCGATGTCGACAGCCGCCTGGGCGTGCAGCTGACCGCCAACTTCACGCCGCAGCTGTCGGGCGTGGTGCAGGTGGTGTCCGAGTACCGCTGGAACGACAGCTACCGGCCGCTGGTCACCTGGGCCAACCTGAAGTACGCGTTCACCCCGGACCTCAGCGTGCGCGTGGGCCGGATCGGACTGGCCAGCTTCCTGATGTCGGATTCGCGCCGGGTCGGCTACAGCAACATCACGGCGCGCCCGCCGATCGAGGTCTACCGCCTGCTGGTGCTCAAGGAAAGCGATGGCGTGGACGCTTCGTACCGCATCCACGCCGGCGACATCAGCAACACCACCAGCATCCTGTACGGCAAGCGCACCGTCACCAACACGCGCGGCATCGACGTGCATTCGACCGCCGTGATGGGCGTGTTCGACACGCTGGAAAAAGGGCCGCTGACCCTGCACGCGGCCTACCAGGAGCGCAACGTCGACAACCAGAATCCGCCGCGCGGGCGCTTCGCGTCGCTGGGCGCGTCGTGGGATCCCGGCGACTGGTTCGTGGCCGGCGAATGGGTGCGGGCCACCAACTTCGACATCAAGCGCGTCAAGGCCATCCGCGAAGCCTGGTATGTGAACGGCGGCATGCGCTTCGGCACGCTGACGCCGTATGTCACCGTGTCCGAGCTGAGGCCGCTGACCGATACCGGCGGCATCCCCGTGGCCCAGCGCACCTACGCGGCCGGCATGCGCTGGGACGTGGCGCGCAACCTCGACTTCAAGCTGCAGTGGGACCGGCTGCACCTGGGCGCCAATTCCTACGGCACCTTGCAGAGTGTGGTGGCCGGCACGCCGCGTGGCGGCCGTGTGAACGTGGTCAGCCTGCTGGCCGACTTCCTTTACTGACGGGGAGAGCGACCATGCGCCTCCTGCCTGTCTCCGTCCATTGCCTGCTGGCCGCGCTGCTGCTGGCCGGCAGCTGCAGCGCCGAGGTGGTGGTGATCGTCTCGGCGCGCAGTCCGGTCAAGGCCCTGAGCGGCGAGCAGGCGTCCGACCTGTTCCTCGGCAAGGCGGCCGAGTTCCCCAACGGCCTGCGCGCGGTGCCGATCGACCAGAGCGAAGGCTCGCCGGTGCGCGACGTCTTCTACCTGAGGAGCAGCGGCAAGGCGCCGGCGCAGATGAAGGCCTACTGGGCGCACATGCTGTTCACCGGCCGCGGCCAGCCGCCGGTGGAGTCCGGCGACAGCGCCGCCATCAAGCGCCTGGTGGCCGACAACCCCAACCTGGTGGGCTATATCGACCGCAGCGCGCTCGACGCCAGCGTGCGCGCGGTGCTGTCGATCCACTAGCCGGCGCGCAGGTCGGCCGTGTCGACCAGGCAGGCTTCGCGTACGCGCTGCACCGTGGCTGGGGACTCCATCTGGAACCATTCGTGGTGGCCGCGGTCCTGGCGCGCCGCCAGCACGGCGCGCTTGATCGCGAAGAAGGCCGCCACCGCCAGCGTCATCGGCGGCTCGCCGATTTCCTTGGCGGACAGGATGTCGCCTTCCTCCGGCGCGTTCGGCGCCAGCTCGCGCGGGAACATCATGATGTTCATCTCCAGCGGAATCGACTGCGCCGCAGGCGGTTTGTACTCCCAGGTGTTGGTGGTGTACAGCGCGCCCGGCGCCGGCCGCGTGGCGCTCGGCGCGGTGCTGGAATCGGCCGGCTGGTAGCTCAGGTCCTCGCTGGTCACATAGCCCAGGCCCTGCACGAAGCCGCCCTCGACCTGGCCCACGTCCACCGCCGGGTTCAGGCACTTGCCGCCGTCATACACCACGTCCGCGCGCAGGATGGTGGTCTCGCCGGTCAGCACGTCGAGCTCGACCTCCACGCAGGCCGCGCTGTAGGTGTAGCCGGTGAAGTAGTCCACTTCCTCCTTGGCCGGCTGGCCGTCCACCATCTTGAACTCCAGGTTGCCGTCGGGGTGCTCGCCGCCCTCGATCGCCACCCGCGCCTGCGCCGACAGGTTGAGCCGGTCGTTGAAGGCCATGGCGACGATGTTCTTCCAGATCATGGTGGTCACGCCATCCTGCGTGACCTCGGCGCGCCAGCCTTCCTTGTAGTCCCAGAAGTTGATGCGGTTCTGCGCGCACCAGGCGTTGCCCTTGGTGGTGAGCAGGTTCAGGCAGTACGCCTCCAGCCGGTGGCGCAGCTCGCCGCAGGCCTGCTGCGCGGCCAGGCCGTTGAACGAGGTGCCGGTCGAGGCGCCCGTGCTTTCCGGATTGGGCACGACGGCGGTGTCGTTCTCCGCCACCCTGATCATGCCGATCGGGACGTTGAGCGCGTACGCCACCACCTGCGCCATCTTGGTGTTGAGGCCCTGGCCCATCTCGATGCCGCCGTGGCGCAGCAGCACGGTGCCGTCCTGCGCGTACACCTCGATCAGCGCGCCGCCCTGTTCCAGCAGCGCCAGGTTGAAGCCCGAGCCGTACTTCACAGGCAGCACCGAGATGCCGCGCTTGCGCCAGCGGTTGGCGGCGTTGAACTGGGCCACCGCCGCCTCGCGTTTGGCGAAGTCGGCCTTCTGCAGCGTGTAGTCCCACACCTCGCGCATGTAGCACGAGTCCAGCGGCTCGGCGTACGGCGTGACCTGGCCCTGCACGTACAGGTTGCGCGCGCGCACCTGCTCGGGCGTGAGGCCGACCGCGTGGGCCGCCGCCTCGATGGCGTCCTCGACGATGATGGCGCCCTGGATCATGCCCACCGTGCGCATCGAGGTGTTGCTGGTCTTGTCGGTGCGGCAGACGTCGGTGGTGCACGACCAGTTGGGGATGAAGTAGGCCGAGTCGCTGCGCAGCGCCATGCAGTCGCTGATGACGAAGCTGCAGTCGTAGGTGCGGCCGCCATCGAGCCAGTAGTCGGCCTGGAAGCCGAACAGCTTGCCGTGCGTGAGCGGGTTGCTGGCGTCGCCGATGGCGATGTTGTAGTTGCCCAGCGCCGGGTGGCGGTGGCCGAACATGGCGGTGTCGACCTGGCGCAGCGCGGCCATGCGCAGCGGCCGGTTCAGCTTCCACGCGCCGACCGCCGCGATGGTGCTGGCGAACGCCGACTGGCCGCACTTGCCGCCGTAGCCGCCGCCGATGCGGCGCACCCGCACGTCGACCTTGTTGACCGGCAGCGTCAGCACGCTGGCGACCGCGCCCTGCACCACGTTGGCGTCCTGGGTCGAGGCGTAGACGCGCACCTGGCGGTCCTCCACCGGCTCGACGTAGCTCGACTGCGTCTCCATGTAGAAATGCACCTGGCTGCCGACCTTCTGCCGGCTGGCCACGCGGGTGCAGCTGACCGGGCCGTACAGCTCGCTGTTGATGGAGATGTTGTGGTCCACCACCGGCTTCAACAGGTCCGGCTGCTCGGGCGTGCGCGGCTGCATCCAGGCCAGGCTGGTGCCGCTGCGGGTGATCTTCCAGATGTGCGAGTACCACGGCGCGCCGGCCGGCTTGTCCAGGTAGACCAGCTTGTTGCGCGCGGCGTCGGTGTCGGGCAGCTCGATCTGCGGGCGCTGCGCGGTGAATTGGCAGAAGTGCGTTTGCAGATAATTGGCCGCTTCCTGCGCCAGCTGCTCGTTGCGCGCCACCACCATGCCGATGCACTGGCCGTAGCCGGTCAGCAGCAGCGGCGCGCGCGGGTTGTAGCCGTCGGGCAGCGCGCCCTTCGGACAATCGGCCGCCGGCACGCTGATGGCGAAGATGGGATCGTCCATCGCCATGCCGTCGATCACCCTGCCGGGTACGTCGATGGCGGTGATGTAGTCCTTCACGCCCGGATACACGGCCTGCAATGCCGCCAGCACCTCGGCTGGCGAGGCTGGACCGTCCACGCCCGGCACCTGGTAGACGCACGTGCCCAGCGCGACCATGCTTTGCACCGGCGCGCCGTTCATGCCGGTCGGCGGCATCGGGATGTCGTGGATGTACTGGGCCTCGCCGGTGGCCTGCAGCATGGCTTCGATTTTGACGTAGGGCACGTGCACCGGGAACTGGTCGGCATACTCCTTGTAGGCCTGCGTGCCTTTCGACACCGGCCGCTCGCCGCGTTCGCCGGCCGAGCGCAGCGCCGGCGGCACCGGCAGGCCGCGCCATTCGCTGACCGCGATGAAGAATTTGTACAGGTAGGATTCGGCCAGCTGGCGCTTGTAGGTGGCGCTGTAGCCCTCGTCGGGCAGCTGCGCGTAGTGGGCGGCGTAGCGGTCGGCCAGCGCGTCCAGTTCCTGGCGCAGCACCGGCATGGCCTGGGCCAGCGCGGCGGCGTCCCAGTGCTGGCCGCGCAGCGCCTGCTCGGTGTGCGGCATGCGGGTGGCGGTCGGCGACATGCCGCCGTACACCAGCGCGATGTCGGCCACGCGCTGCTGCGCATCGAGCTTGACGCGCATGCCGCTGTTGACGATGGAGTGGGCGTTGACCTCGCGCTGCGCGGTCTTGTAGGTTTGCGCGTATTCGTCGGCGCCGGTCAGGCGCACCTGGTAGGACAGCAGCACGCAGCCCTCGGCATGCTGGCGCCAGTAGGCTGGCAGGTCCAGCAGCGGCAGCGTCTTCGGTTCGGGATGCGCGGGCGCGCTCACCGTCACCGTGGCGTCCAGCGCGGCCAGCGCCGTGTACAGGTCGGAAGGGAAGGGCACGCCTTGCTCGGCGTGCGTGACCACCAGCATGGTGTTGCCGGCCAGCGTGGCGGCGTTGCGCACGATGCCGCCGGCGGTGCGGCCGGCCATGTAGGCCAGCGCTTGCAGGCCGGCGTTGGGCGCCTTGGCGTTGGCGGCGTCGAGGAAGTCCAGCAGCTTGGCGTACAGCAGGCCGCCGCCCAGGCGCAGCTGGCCGTCCGCCAGGCTCAGCGCGTGCAGCTCGGGCAGGTGCGAGATGTCGATGAACACGTGCGGATTTTCCACCGTGCGCGGATACACGCCGATCGAGGTGTTGCCGCCGACCAGGCGCAGGTTGGCGCGGTCGTGGAAGTCACGCATCAGGCCGATGGCGCTGGACACCGTCAGCGGCCGGAACCAGTGGTAGCCGTTGGCCGAGTAGTGCACCGGGCGCGGCGGCTTGCGCAGCTCGGCGGGGAAGGCGATCTCCACTGGCGCGACCTTGTCCACCTTCTCGGCCGGATCGATTTCGCATTTCATGCAGCCGGCTTCGTCGACCTGCGGATTCCAGTCGGAGGCGAAGGTTTTCTTGAAGCCGTACAGGATGGGACGGTAGCCGGTGCAGCGGCAGATGTTCCCGTCGAACATGGCCTCGATCTCCTGCTTGGTGCCGGGCTTGGGCCCGCGCTGGGCCACGGCGGCGGTCATGTTCATCACCCAGCCCGGGGTGCAGTAGCCGCATTGCGTGCCGTTGTTGCTGGCCAGCCCGTCCTGCACGCTGCTGATGCAGCCGGACTTGACGCTGCCCGTGCCTTCCACCGTGGTCACCAGCATGCCGTCCAGCGAGGCCACCGGACGCAGGCAGGAATTGACCGAGCGGTGTTCGACCTGCTGGGTGTCCTCGTTCCAGCTCGACAGCATGACGGTGCAGGCGCCGCAGCCGCCTTGCTTGCAGCCGATCTTGGTGCCGGTCAGGCCCACCTCCGGCGAGCGCAGGTAGTCGGCCAGCAGCACGGTCGGGTCGACCGTCGGCAGCTGGACCCGCTCGCCGTTGAGATAGAACACAAGGTCAAGTGTGGGATCGGATGTGGACATGAAAAGGCTCCTGTGACATGGGTGGCGTGATTCAACGTGGCGAATTCGATACAGCGGCAAACAGGCTGCGGCGCACCGGCAGAATACTGGTTTCGTGCCGGGCGATAAACATTATTTTGCGCATATTTTTCCCGGAGAAAACTCACCAATTAACACCGGCCGCGCTTTTCCGCGATTGACATGCAAGAATTCACGGTGCTATAGTGAATTTAATAAGTGGAAGCGTTTCCACTCGTAAAAAAACACATAGACAGACGGGCCTGGACCCTTCTGCATGGAGACAGAATGTTCACAGCCAGCCTCGCTCTGCCGGGCGACCAGGCCTTGCGCCGCTCGCCCGACCGCCATCCACAGCGCCCGCCACGCCGGCTCGGACGCCTGCTGGCCATCCCGCTCCTGCTGCTGTGCGCGCACGGCGCCGCGCAGGCGCAGGGCAGGGTGCAGGCGTGGATCACCACCGGCGACCAGACGCGGCTGCTGGCGCGCGGCGCCGACGCCGCGTTCGGCCCGGGCGCCAAGGCCGCCACCGTCATCGAGGTCGATCCGTCCCAGCGCTACCAGGAGATGGTGGGCTTCGGCGCCGCCATCACCGACGCCTCGGCCTGGCTGATCCAGAACCGCCTGACTCCGCAGCAGCGCGGCGCGCTGATGAACGAGCTGTTCGGCAAGGCGCCCGGCGCCAACTTCAGCTTCACGCGGCTGACCATCGGCGCCTCCGACTTCTCGCGCCACCACTACAGCTTTGACGACATGCCGCCCGGCCAGACCGATCCCACGCTGGCGCATTTCTCCATCGAACCCAACCGCGCCGACGTGCTGCCTGTCACCAAGGCCGCGCTGGCGATCAATCCCCAGCTGCGCGTGATGGCCTCGCCGTGGAGCGCGCCGGGCTGGATGAAAAGCACCGACAGCCTGATCCAGGGCACGCTGAGGCCGGAAGCCTACGCGCCGTTCGCGGCCTACCTGTCGCGCTACGTCGGCGCGTATGAACAGGAGGGCGTGCCCATCTTCGCGCTGACCCTGCAGAACGAGCCGCACTTCGAGCCCAAGGACTATCCCGGCATGCGGGTCGAGCCGGCCCAGCGCGCCGCCTTCATTGGCGGCCACCTGGGACCGCTGCTGGCGAAAGAACATCCGCAGACCCGCATCCTGGACTGGGACCACAACTGGGACGAGCCGGGCTCGCCGGCCGCCGTGCTGCAGGATCCGGTGGCCAGCAAGTACGTCAACGGCGTGGCCTGGCACTGCTACGCCGGCGACGTGCGCGTGCAGGCCGCGCTGCACGACCGCTGGCCGGACAAGGACACGTATTTCACCGAATGCTCGGGCGGCAAGTGGGCGCCGGTTTGGTCGGACAATCTGAACCACTTCGCCCGCACGCTGGTGATCGGCGCCACGCGCGGCTGGGCCAAAGGCGTGCTGCTGTGGAACCTGGCGCTGGACGAGAACGACGGCCCGCACCTGGGCGGCTGCACGGATTGCCGCGGCGTGGTCACCATCGACAGCCGCGACGGCAAGGTCACGCGCAACGAGGAGTACTACGCGCTGGCCCACGCCAGCCGCTTCGTGCGCCAGGGCGCGCGCCGCATCGCCTCGACCAGCGGCTACGACGACCTCGACACGGTGGCCTTCCGCAACGCCGACGACGGTTCGGTGGCGCTGCTGGTGGTGAACTCGGCCAAGACGCCGCGCAGCTTCGCCGTGCGCCTGGCGCCTGGCCGGCGCAGCTTCAGCTACACCCTGCCGGCCGCCAGCGTCGCAACCTTTACCTGGCAACCCTGATACGCACTGCCGTGCCACCGCGCGGCAGTTTTTTCAACCCGGATGTGGAAGCGCTTCCACAAGGAGACATGGATGGTCAAGTTACTGAGTGCGATGAGTGTGGCGTGTGCCGTGGTGCTGGCTGCTTGTGGCAGCGGCGGCGGCGCCAGCGTGGTGGTGGCGCCGGTCACGCCGCCCGTGCCGCCGCAGGCCGAGATCAAGCCTACCCCGGTCACGCCGGTGCCGGTGCTGCCGCTGACCATGCTGCACACGCAGGGCACCAAGTGGCTGAAGGCCGATGGCAGCCAGGTGGCGCTCAAGGGCACCAATCTCGGCAACTGGCTGATCAACGAATTCTGGATGATGGGCCAGGGCAGCGCCGGCATCGACGACCAGTGCAAGCTGGAGGCCAACTTCGACAGCCGCTTCGGCTACGCCGAGCGCCAGCGCCTGATGCAGCTGCTGCGCGATAACTGGATCACCACCCGCGACTGGGACCAGATGCAGAAGTTCGGCCTGAACGTGGTGCGCCTGCCCTTCATCTACAGCGTGGTCGAGGACGAAATGAACCCGCGCCACCTGCGCGCCGACGCCTGGCGCTACCTGGACGACGCCATCGCCCAGGCCGAGAAGCGCGGCATGTACGTGATCCTCGACCTGCACGGCGCGGTCGGCGCGCAGGGCTGGGAGCAGCACAGCGGCTGCGCCAACAAGAACCTGTACTGGTCCACGCCGGCATACCAGGACCGCACGGTCTGGCTGTGGCAGCAGGTCGCGGGCCGCTACAAGGACCGCGCGGCGGTGGCCGGCTATAGCGTGCTCAACGAGCCGTGGGGCACCACCGCCGACAACCTGGCCGCCGTGGTCAAGACCCTGTACACGGCGATCCGCGCGGTCGACCCCAACCACGTGGTGATCCTGCCCGGCCATAACAGCGGCAACATCACCGCCTACGGCAAGCCGTCCGACCAGGGCATGAGCAATGTCGCGTTCGAGATGCACTTCTATCCCGGCCTGTTCGGCTGGGGCAAGACCGGCCTGCAGGTGCACAAGGACTGGCTCACCTGCAGCGGCGGCAGCAACAGCGGCGTGTGCGAATGGGACAACAAGATCAAGGCCGTCGACACCGCCTTCTTCATCGGCGAAACCCAGCCGTGGATGGGCATGGGCCTGGACCTGGGCGGCCAGGTCGGCCGCGCCTCGTTCGACACCTACGCCAAGTACGGCTGGGCCACCACGGCGTGGAGCTGGAAGGTGGTCAGCAACGGCGGCGGCCAGGGCAACGGCAGCTGGGGCTTTGTGACCAACGCGGCCGGCGCCGCCGTGCCGGCCATCGACTTCACCAAGGCGCCCATCGCCGACATCGAAAACCTGTTCAAGCTGTTCGGCACCCAGGCTTACGAGGTCCACCAGCCCCTGCAGGACTGGATGACCAGCAGCACCGCACCACAACCCTTCCGTTAGCACTATCAACCCGTCTAAAATTATAAGAGAGACTAGAAGATGAGCAAGCCAACACAAGCACTCGCACTGACACCGATCGCCGCCGCCTGCGCGGCGCTGATGATCGCATCCGCCCCGGCATGGGCGCAACAGGCCCCATCGGCCACGGCGGACGGCAAGGAAGTCCAGTCGGTGGTGGTGACCGGCATCCGCCGCAGCATCGAGACCTCGATGGCGGTCAAGCGCGATGCCGACTCCATCGTCGAGGCCATCACCGCCGAGGACATCGGCAAGCTGCCCGACGTCAGCATCGCCGAATCCATCGCCCGCCTGGCCGGCCTGACGGCGCAGCGCGTCGAGGGCCGGGCGCAGGTGATCTCGATCCGCGGCCTGGCGCCGGACTTCTCCGGCACGCTGATGAACGGCCGCGAGCTGGTCTCCACCAGCAACAACCGGGGCGCCGAGTACGACCAGTATCCGTCCGAGCTGATCAACGGCGTCACCGTCTACAAGACGCCGGACGCCTCGCTGGCCGGCGGCGGCCTGTCCGGCACGGTGGACCTGCACACCGTGCGCCCGCTCGACGTGCGCGAGCGCACCATCGTGTTCAACGCGCGCGGCGAGCACAACTCCAACGGCAAGCTGAACTCGAACAGCTCGGCCAACGGCAACCGCATCAGCGCCTCCTACGTGGACCAGTTCATGAACAACACGCTGGGCGTGGCGTTCGGTTACGCGCACCTGGATTCGCCCGGCCAGCAGCAGGAATACAAATCATGGTGGTGGGGCACGGACAACAAGCTGCCCAAGGGCGACGAGGACGTGGTGGCGTTGAAGGGCGCCGAAGTGACCGCCACCTCGCGCAAGCAGAAGCGCGACGGCCTGATGGGCGTGATCGAATACCGTCCGACCAAGGAATTCCGCACCACGCTGGACCTGTACTATTCCGAGTTCAAGGAAGACACCACCATGCGCGGCATGATGTGGAACTCGCACCAGTGGAGCGACGTCACCTACACCAACCCGGTGATCCAGACGATAGGCGGCACGCGCCTGCTGGTGGGCGGCGCGCTGGTCAACCTGGAACCCATCGTCCGCAACGACTTCAACACCCGCAAGGACCAGCTGGGCGCGGTCGGCTGGAACAACACCTACCGCAAGGACGGCTGGACGCTGGTGGGCGACGCGTCGTACTCGACCGCCAAGCGCCGCGAGCAGGTGCTGGAAACCTACGCCGGCCTGGGCCCGGCCAACTCGCACATCACCGACAACAACTTCCAGTTCCGCATCCCGACCGCCAGCGGCCTGCCGACCTTCACGCCAAGCATCAACTTCGCCGATCCGTCCATCATCAAGCTGACCGACGTCGGCGGCTGGGGCAAGGACGCGGACATGCACCACCCGGTGGTGGAGGACAAGCTGGGCTCGATCAAGCTGTCCGCCAAGCGCGACCTGGACGGCATGTTCCGCAGCCTGGAGGGCGGCGTCAACTACAGCAAGCGCGAGAAGACCCACGCCGACACCAACAACTACTGGAACCTGAACAACGGCCGCACGCCGGCCGTGGTGTCGCCGGACCTGATCCAGCCGTCCACCTCGCTGTCCTTCGCCGGCATCCCGAGCGTGCTGACCTATGACGTGCTGGGCGTGCTGGGCAAGTACTACACGATGCAGCCGGCCCGCCCCGACGACCAGGCGCTGCAGGACTGGGGCGTGACCGAGAAAGTCACCACCGCCTACGCCCGCCTGGGCATCGACACCGACGTCGGTCCCTTCCCGCTGCGCGGCAACATCGGCCTGCAGGCGGTCAATGTCGACCAGCAATCGCGCGGCGCCATCGTCAACGCCGGCAAGCTGGGCGCGATCACGGGCGGCTCCAAATACACCGACTACCTGCCCAGCCTGAACCTGAACTTCGACCTCGGCAAGTACCTGGAGACCACCAACCTGCGCTTCGGCGCGGCCAAGACCGTGGCCCGGCCGCAGATGTCGGACATGCGCGCCGGCGTCTCGGGCGGCGTGGACGCCACCACCCGCATGTGGAACGGCAGCGGCGGCAATCCGCAGCTGGAACCGTGGCGCGCCAATTCCTACGACCTGTCGATGGAAAAATACATGGGCAAGCGCAGCTACATCGCCGGCGCGCTCTGGTATAAAAAACTGCAGAGCTACATCTACAACCAGCAGACCGCGTTCAGCTTCGCCGGCTTCCCCAACCCGTCGGCCGTGGTGCCGCTGCAGGACATCGGCACGCTCAACCGTCCGGTCAACGGCACCGGCGGCCTGGTCAAGGGTGTCGAGCTGTCGGGCGCGCTGGACGGCGGGCTGCTGTACGCGCCGCTGGAAGGCTTCGGCGTGACGGGCAGCATGTCCGGCACCGAGAGCTCGATCCATCCGAACGGTCCGGGCACCAAGGAGAAGTTGCCGGGCTTGTCGGGCGTGGTGTCCAACTTCACGGTGTACTACGAGAAGTCGGGCTACCAGGCGCGGGTGAGCCGCCGCTACCGTTCGGCGTATCGCGGCGAGGTGACCGGTTTGTTCGCGCAGCGTTCCTTCAGCGAGATCCTGGCCGAGCGGCAAATTGACCTGCAGCTTGGTTATGCGATCGAGGAAGGCCGCTACAAGGGCTTGTCGTTCCTGTTCCAGGTCAATAACCTGAACAACTCGCCGTACCAGACGCGCCAGGGCGATCCGTTCTCGGGCGGTTCGTACGCGCCGGAGCGCTACACCACCTACGGCCGCCAGTTCCTGCTGGGGGTGAACTACAAGCTGTAAAGTGGGGAAGCGCGCCGCTCAGCGCGAGCGCGCTTCTTCGCGCCGCTGGATGATGAAGGCCTTCAAGTCTTCGAAGGTGACCACGCCGCGCTGGGCGGTATCGATATGGTCGAAGTTCTTTTCCACGAAACCCAGGCCGGCGTTGCGCGCTTCCTCGCGGCTGAGGCCGCCGCTGCTGTCGACGTCGGCATCTTCAAAGCGCTGCTTCAGCTTTTGCATGGACTGGTATTGCAGCATCGGGCTGGGCGCGCCGTCGCGCGGCGGCTTGCGGATGGCCGGCGGGGTGTACGGATCGGGATGGGCCGGCGCCGACATCATGGCCGGCGCGGAGACCGGCAGAGGCTGCTGAATTTGGGCGTGCGCGCCGGCGCAGGCCGCCGTTGTGGCCAGGATGGCAATGTGGATGAACTGTTTCATTATCGTCTCCCCCGCGCCGAGTATTCAGCCTGGCGCATGGCTGGTGGTGCCACTGTGACGCTGTTGAGGAAATTAATCAAATCCGATTGCCGGGTTCGGCTTGTAGTGTCGTCTGGAAACGTCACTTGTCAAATTGCATAATCTTTAAGCAAAATTGACGGCGACGCACGCTTTGCCGGGGCGCGCCGCATCGGCCCGGATCACAATTATGATCCCGGTCCGATTGGAATGCATCAGTAATTTACTTGTGCCAGAAGCCGGCGTGCGCCAGGCGCGCCTCGTCCTCGCGCATCGGGCCGATGACTTCGGTGGGACGCTGGCCGCGCGCGAACACTTCGCGGCAGGGCAGCGACAGGGTGGGATTTTCGGGATCGCTGCCGGTCAGTGCTAGCAGGCTGGCTTCGGACATCGCATACACCACGCGTCCCACGCCGCTCCAGTAAGTGCCGCCCGCGCACATGGCGCAGGGTTCGGCGTTGGCGTACAGCGTGGCCGTGGCCAGCTGCCCGGGGCTGTGGCGCTGCGATGCCTGACGCAGCGCGTTCATCTCCGCGTGCGCGGTGCGGTCGCTGCTGGAGGCGTTCATCGCTTCGGAGATCACCGTGCCGTCGGCGGCGACCACCATCGCGGCGAAGGGATGATGGCCTTCGTCGCGCGAGCGCTGCGCCAACGCCAGCACGCGGGTGAGGAATTCGTGGTCCTGGGCGGTGGCGGTCATGTGTTCTCCTGGTCGTTGCGCAGGACGCCGTAGCGCAGGTCCTGCTGTTTGAGGTAGCCGCGATAGGCCAGCGACATGCGGTCGCAGGCCACCGAGACTTCGGCGCCCGGTATCAGGGGCAGCCTGGCGGGACTCTGGCTTTCCAGTATCGGCCGGTCCTGCAGGAAGATGGTGTCCTGGAACTGGCGCAGTTCGTCGTCGCCGGAGGTGAAATCGTCCAGCGCCAGGATGATCCAGACGCGGGTGGTGGTTTCGGTCAGCGGTTGCAGCATCAGCGCGATGGCTTCGCGTACGCGGCCCACGGGATGCTTGGTTAGCACGGCGGTCAGTGGACGCACCACGCGGTAGGTGTATTCGATATCGGCGCCGGCGGTGGCGGCCTTGCTGGCCTGCGGCTGCCATGCGCGGCATTGTTTGGCCCAGATGCCGCTGCCGTATTCGGCATCGTCGAAATGTTCGACGGTGTAGTTGGCGATGGCGGCCTGCTCCTGCACGCCCAGTATGCCCTCGTGGACGAAGGCGAAATGCGCCATGTCGAGGAAGTTCTCGACGATGCGCGGCCCGCTGCTTTGCACGTCGTACGGTCCGCACCAGACCTTGCGCAAGGCAGGGTCGGCGAATTCGGGAAACAGCGGAGGCCTTGCCACGACAGGCTCGCCGAGGCAGACCCATACCAAGCCATGGCATTCCTGCACATGGTAGGTGGCGACTTGCGCCTTCAGGTTGGACTCGCCCAGTGCGGGCAAAGCGGGGATGTGCTTGCAGCGGCCTTCGGTGCCGAAGGTCCAGCCGTGGTAGGCGCAGCGCAGCGTGTCGTTGTGCAGGGCGCCCATCGACAGGCGGGTGCCGCGATGCGGGCAGCGGTCCTCCCACGCGTGCAGCGCGCCGCCGCTGTCGCGCCACAGGGCGAGGCGCGTGTCCAGCAGGTCGGTGGCCGTGATCGCGCCGGCCGCGATCTCTTGCGAGAGCGCGACCGGGTGCCAGTCGTTCAACAGGACTGGATCAGAGGTCATTTAGAAACTCACTTCGGAATCGAGCCTTCCACGCCCTGCACGTAGAAGTTCATCGACAGCAGGTCCTTCACCGGCGCCGCCACGCCAGCCGCGTACTTGATGACGCCCGACTGGTCCTTGATCGGACCGGTGAACGGCGCGAAGGTGCCGGCGGTGAGCGCGGCCTTCTTCTCTTCGAACGCCTTGGCCGCATCGGCCGGGACCACGGCGTTCAGCGCCGACATCTTGACCATGCCTTCCTTCATGCCGCCACGGTACTCGCCGGTTTTCCAAGTGCCGGCGATGACCGCCTTGGCGGTCTCGATGTAGTAGGGAGCCCAGTTGTTGGTGGCCGCGGTCAGGTGCGCCTTCGGTGCGAACTTGGACATGTCCGAATCCCAGCCGAACGCGTATACGCCTTTTTCCTGCGCCACTTGCAGCGTGGCCGGCGAGTCGGTGTTCTGCGCCATCACATCCGCGCCTTGCGCCACCAGGGTTTCGGCCGCCTGGCGTTCCTTGGCAGGGTCGTACCACGAGTTCACCCAGATCACCTTGGTCTTGACGCCGGGATTGACGCTCTGCGCACCCAGCGTGAAGGCGTTGATGTTGCGGATCACCTCAGGCACCGGGAAGGAGGCGATGAAACCCAGCGTCTTCGACTTGGTCATCTTGCCGGCGATGACGCCGTTCAGGTAGGCGCCTTCGTACAGGCGCGATTCGTAGGTGCCCAGGTTCTTGCCGGTCTTGAAGCCGGTGGCGTGCATGAACACCACGCCCGGCGTGGTCTTGGCGACCTTCTCGGTCGGGTTCATGTAGCCGAAGGAGGTGGTGAAAATCAGCTTGTTCCCTTCGGCCACCAGCTTGCGGATCACGCGCTCGGCGTCCGCGCCTTCCGGCACGTTTTCGACGTAGGTGGTCTTGACCTTGGCGCCGAGCTCCTTCTCCATCGCCAGGCGGGCCTGGTCGTGGGCGTAGGTCCAGCCGGCGTCACCCACCGGGCCGACGTAGACGAAGCCGATCTTCAGCGGCTCGGCCGCGAACACGGAGGCGGACATGCCGATGGTGGCGGCGGCCAGCGCGGCCACGGCCAGTACTTTGCGACGATTGATCATACGGTTTCCTTTGATGGGCAGGGTTTAGAAGTGGTATTCGGCGCGGACCATCGGCGTCTTGGCCGTTGCGCCTGGGTTGTTGGTGTCCGGGTTGCCGAACTTGTTTTTCCAGAACTGGTATTCGACGCCGACCTTGAAGGTGTTCTTCGGCGCGCTCACCACGGCGCTCATGTCGTACATGATCTGCATGTCGATGTTGGTCTCGCGCGCGGTGTCGCCGCCGAATTCGTTCTTGCCCTTGGTGCCGATGAAGTTGGCGAAGCCTTCGAACGACAGCGGGATGCCGATGTTGAACGGGATGCCCCATGCGGCGGTCAGCATCGGGTGGGTCTTGTAGGCGTAGCGCGGGGTGGCGGCGCCGGTGAAGGTGTTGAACGGCGCGTTGCTCTCCCACAGGGCGAGCAGGCTGACGTCGAGGAAGCCCGGCACGTCCATCATCAGTGTCGGGCCGGCGACGACCATGCGCTTCTTGGAGTTGTAGCCGGCGTCGGTCTTGCTGTTGAAATCGAAGCCCACCGTGGCGCCGACGCCGCGCACCGGACCGAAGGCCCAGCTGTTGCCGGTGACTTTGCCCAGGTCCAGCGTGTGGCGGTACAGCGCGTAGGCTTCATGCGCGCCGCTCTTGGCGCCGGCGGACGAAGGGTCCACTTCCGACGACATCAGGAAGTCGACGCTGAAGAAGTTCTTGCCGTACTTGTAGCCGGAGACGCTGCTCAGGTTGACGATGTTCTTGGTGATGTCCTTGTCGTTGAACGGTTCGGCGAACTTGGTGCCGTAGCGGTAGCTGAGCGAGGTGTCGCTCCAGTCGGCGGCGTGGGCGGCGCAGGCGCAGCAGGCGAGGAGGGCGAAGGCGGTGCGGGAGGCGAGACGGGACATCATGGAACTCCATTCAGTGAGATAAGGAACGACACGGTTTGTAATAACTTCTTTTGTATCCAATTCGTTTTTGTGATTGGATTCAATCTCATCGACATCTCTAGCAATTCCCGGGCCAAGCTAGTATCCGGATAGCGCCTCGGCCAGGTTCACTTTCTTGTCCTGCTCATGCAGGTGCAGGCGCGCTTCGATTTCCAGCAGGTGGTGCTCGATCAGATGGATGGCCTCCTTGACCTTGCGCTGCTCGATCAGCGTGGCCAGGTCCTGGTGCTCGTCGTTCTCGCACATGGTGGCGCCGGGCGCCTCGTACAGCGCGATGATCAGCGAGCAGCGCGACACCAGCTCCGCCATGAAGCGCTGCAGCACCTGGTTGCCGGCCAGCTCCGCCAGCAGGATGTGGAACTCGCCGCCGAGGCGTATCCAGCCGGCGCGGTCGCCGGTGCGGCGGGCCTGGTCCTCGGCGTGCAGCGCGGCGCGGATCTGCTTGAGCGAGGCGGGTGTGGCATTGCGTATCACCAGCGGCACGATCTCGCGCTCGATGGCGCGGCGGGCGGCGAAGATGTCGCGCGCTTCCTCCGGCGTGGGCGAGGCGATCACCGCGCCGCGATTGGGCCGCAGCTCGATGATGTGGTCGTGCGCCAGCCGTTGCAGCGCCTTGCGCACGGTGGTGCGGCTGACCTGGTACAGCTCGCAGAAATCGGCTTCGCCCAAGTGGGTGCCGGGCGGCAGGCGGTGGCTCATGACGGCATTGACGACCGCGCGGTAGATGCGCAGGTCGACGGCGGTGGTCCCGCGCTTGATGGCGGCAGGCGCTTCCGCGACGACGGCCGCGGTGGCGGCCTTGCGAGGTTTGCGTGTGCCTTGTAATGGCATTGATCGATTCTCCGTGAGGGTGGTGCTCACACTGCATAAAGCAGGAACCATGCTAACTGCATCGTGTACAAAGCTGCGTTGAAGCTGTCTTGTATTGTGTACGAAAATACTTTGTTTTGTCCTCATTTTTGAGCGCCACGCACATTTTTGGTGAGAATCTGTGTCATATTTAGTGCACTCTCCGGCCCAAAACAGGGCGTTTACGGCGGATCGCGTGTGGCATGCTAATTGCGTCTGTTTTTGTATTCAATTTGTATACGATGAGGGAAGCGCCGATGATAGAGCCGCGCCTGAAGATGCTGGGCATCTCCAAGATTTACCCTTCCGTGGTGGCCAACGCCGCGGTCGACCTGACCGTCATGCCGGGCGAGATCCACGCGGTGCTGGGCGAGAACGGCGCCGGAAAAAGTACGCTGATGAAGATCATCTACGGCGTGACCAAACCGGACGAAGGCCAGATCATGTGGGAGGGGAAGCAGGTCGACATCCACTCGCCGCACGACGCGCGCAAACTGGGCATCGGCATGGTGTTCCAGCACTTCGCGCTGTTCGAGACGCTGACCGTGGCCGAGAACATCGCGCTGGCGCTGGACGAGAAGATCGCACCGGCCGCGCTGGCGCCGCGCATCCGCGCCGTCTCCGAACAATACGGCTTGCCGCTGGATCCGCAACGGCTGGTGCACAGCATGTCGGTGGGCGAGCGGCAGCGGGTGGAGATCGTGCGCTGCCTGCTGCAGTCGCCACGCCTGCTGATCATGGACGAGCCGACCTCGGTGCTGACGCCGGACGCGGTGCTCAAGCTGTTCGAGTCCCTGCGGCGCCTGGCCTTCGAAGGCGTCAGCATCCTGTATATCAGCCACAAGCTCGACGAGATCCAGTCCCTGTGCGACAAGGCCACCGTGCTGCGCGGCGGGCGCGTATCCGGCACCGCCAACCCGAAGGAGGAAAGCGCCAAGTCGCTGGCGGAATTGATGATCGGCCGCGAGTTGCCGTTGTGCGTGCACAAGCCGCGCGAACCGGGCGAGGTGCTGCTGGCGCTCGACCAGCTCGATGTGCGCAGCGAAGATCCATTCGGCACGCGGCTCAAGGACGTCAGCCTGGAGCTGCGCAGCGGCGAGATCGTCGGCATCGCCGGCATCTCGGGCAACGGCCAGCAGGAGCTGTTGAAGGCCATCTCCGGCGAGCGCGCGCTGGCCGCCGGCAGCGGCGCGATCCGCCTGTGCGGCCAGGACGTGGGCAAGCTCGATGCCGCGCAACGGCGCCAGCTGGGACTTGGCTTCGTGCCCGAGGAACGGCTGGGACGCGGCGCCGCGCCCGACCTGTCGCTGGCCGACAACGCGCTGCTGACCGGCTATCTGCCGGCCGCCAACACCGGCATGGTCAAGCGCGGGCTGATACAGCGCGGCGCGGTGCGCGAGTTCGCGCGCAAGGTGATCGAGCGCTTCAACGTCAAGTGCGGCAGCGAGCAGTCGGCGGCGGCCAGCCTTTCGGGCGGCAACCTGCAGAAGTTCATCGTCGGCCGCGAGATCGCGCTGGCGCCCAAGGTGATGGTGTTCGCGCAGCCCACATGGGGCGTGGACATCGGTGCCGCCATGCTGATACGGCAGGCCATCATCGACATGCGCGACCAGGGCGTGGCGGTGCTGGTGCTGTCCGAGGAGCTGGACGAATTGTTCATGATGAGCGACCGCATCGCCGTGCTGGCGGACGGGCGCTTGTCGAAGGCGGTGCCGGCGGCCGGCACCAGCATCAACCAGATCGGCGTGTGGATGAGCGGCGATTTCGACTACCAGGGAGCAGAACATGTCGCGGCTTGAACAACGCCCGGAACCTTCGCGTTCGATGATGCTGGCGTCGCCGCTGATCGCGGCGGCGGCCATGCTGCTGACCGGCTCCGCGCTGTTCTTCTTCCTCGGACAGGAGCCGCTGCATGCCTTCTACGTCTACTTCATCAAGCCATGGACCACGCTGTACGGCGTGGGCGAGCTGCTGCTGAAGGCGACGCCGCTGATCCTGTGCGGCGTGGGCCTGGCGATCGGCTTCCGCGCCAACGTCGCCAACATCGGCGCCGACGGCCAGCTGACGGTGGGCGCGATCGCCGCCGGCGCGGTGGCGCTGTATTTCGACGAGGTGCAGGCGTGGTGGGTGCTGCCGCTGATGCTGGTGGCCGGCGCGCTGGGCGGCATGCTGTGGGCCGCGATTCCCGCGCTGCTGCGCACGCGCTTCAACACCAGCGAGATCCTCGTGAGCCTGATGCTGGTGTACGTGTCGTATCACTTGCTGAGCTATCTGGTGCACGGGCCGATGCGCGATCCGGCCGGCTTCAACTTCCCGCAGTCGAAGATGTTCAGCGACTCGGCCACCTTGCCGCTGCTGGTGGAGGGCTTGCGGGTGAACGCGGCCTTCATCCTGTCGCTGCTGGCGGCGGTGGCGGCCTGGTTCTTCTGCAAGCACACCTTCGCCGGCTACCGCATGCAGGTGAGCGGCATGGCGCCCGCCGCCGCGCTGTACGCAGGCTTCAGCGAACCGCGCAACGTGTGGCTGGCCTTCATGGTCAGCGGCGCCTTGTCCGGCATCGCCGGCGTGGGCGAGGTGGCCGGGCCGCTGGGGCAGATGCAGCCGTCGGTGTCGGCGGGCTACGGCTTCGCGGCCATCATCGTCGCGTATGTCGGACGCCTGCATCCGCTGGGCGTGGTGCTGTCGGCGTTGTTGATGTCGCTGCTGTACATCGGCGGCGAGACGGCGCAGATCGAGCTGCAGGTGCCGTCGGCGATCACCGGCATGTTCCAGGGCCTGCTGCTGTTTTACCTGCTGGCCGCGGACCTGTTCATCCACTACCGCTTCAAGCCGCGCGCGCGGCACCTGCCTGTCACCGTTGGAGAAACCGCATGATCAGCACCGAACTGTTAATCGCCTTCCTCGCCAGCACGGCGGGCGCCGCCACGCCGCTGGTGGTGGCCTCGATGGGCGAGTTGGTGACCGAGCGTTCCGGCGTGCTCAATCTGGGCATGGAGGGCATGATGCTGGTGGGCGCCGTGGTGGGCTTCGGCGTCACGCTGGGCACGGGGCAGATGTGGCTTGGGCTGCTGGCGGCGATGGTGGCCGGGATGCTGATGTCGCTGATCTTCGGCTTCCTGGTGCTGACGCTGCAAACCAACCAGGTGGCCACCGGATTGGCGCTGACCTTGTTCGGCATCGGCCTGTCGGCCTTCATGGGGCGCGGCTTTGTGGGGCAGACGGTGGAGCCGATGCCGCACCTGCATTTTCCGCTGCTGTCCGATTTGCCGTTCGTGGGGCCGCTGCTGTTCCGCTTTGACGCGATGGTGTATGGCTCGGTGGCGCTGGTGCTGCTGGTCGGCTGGATGCTGGCGCGCACGCGGCTTGGGCTGGTGATACGCGCGGTGGGCGAGTCGCCGCACAGCGCGCATGCGATCGGCTTTCCGGTGATCGGCCTGCGCTACGGCACGGTGCTGTTCGGCGGCGCCATGGCCGGCCTGGGCGGTGCCTACCTGTCGCTGGCGCTGACGCCGATGTGGGTCGAGGGCATGACGGCGGGACGCGGCTGGATCGCGCTGGCGCAGGTGGTGTTCGCGACGTGGAAGCCGCGCGGCGTGATGGTGGGCGCCTATCTGTTCGGCGGCGTGACGGTGCTGCAGTTCCACGGGCAGGGCATGGGGCTGGACATACCATCGGAGTTCCTGTCGATGCTGCCCTACCTCGCCACTATCGTCGTGCTAGTCATCATTTGCCGGAATCCGCAGACAATCTTGTTAAATAAGCCCATGTCCCTGGGCCAGAACTTCAAGCCGGATTGACACTTGTTGTATTTGCATTTTCAAAATTTGATTCAGGTCAAAAATCGACGATAAAAACCGGCAGTAAAAATTCCTGCGACAATTGGTGACTTTGTCGCAGGGTTAATCCCTTATTCTGGACGCATTGGCTACTGGCCAATGGCGCTCCCCAAAACCCGGCACGCCCTTTCCGTTTATTCAAAAAAGGAATGGCCATGCGCATCAATAGTCCAATCACCCAGAACGAATATCTGATGGAAGACGGCAAGACCATCGTCTCCAGCACGGATTTGCAGGGCAATATCAATTACGCCAATCCTTATTTCATCGAGGTTAGTGGCTTCACCGAGCAGGAGCTGATCGGCGCGCCGCAGAATATCGTGCGCCATCCCGACATGCCGGTGGAGGCGTTTGCCGATTTGTGGCGGACGATCAAGGCGGGCACGCCGTGGACCGGTTTGGTGAAAAACCGCTGCAAGAACGGCGACTACTACTGGGTGCTGGCGAACGTGACGCCTGTGATCGAGCAGGGCAAGCCGGTCGGCTACTTGTCCGTGCGGACCAAGCCCAGTCGCGAACAGGTGCGCGAGGCGGACGAGGTGTACCGCCAGTTCAAGGCGGGCAATCCGCGCCGGCTGCGCATCGTCAACGGGCGGGTGGTGTCGACCGGCGTGATGGCGCGGCTGGCGCGTTTGCTGGACATGTCGCTGGCGCGGCAGATCGGCGTGGCGACGCTGCTGACCAGCGGCGTGCTGGCCGTGCTGGCCTTTGCGCTGCTTGGCATGGACGACGCGGGCATCGTCGCGGCGCGCAGCTGGATGGGCGCGATGGCGATGATCGCGATGCTGGGCATGGCGTGGTTCGGCCGCAACCTGTACCTGAACGTGGCGCTGCCGCTGCGCCAGGCCACGCGGGCGGCGCGCATGATGGCGGGCGGCGACCTGACGGCGGCTTTTGACATCCAGCGCGACGATGAAGTCGGGCAGCTGCTGGTGGCGCTGCGGCAGACCAACGTCAACCTGCACAGCATCATCGGCGACGTGCGCGCCAACTTCGACCAGATCTCGCTGGCGACCGGTGAAATCGCGGACGGTAATATGGACCTGTCTGGATGCACGGAGACGCAGGCATCGAGCCTGCAGCAGACCGCGGCCAGCATGGAAGAGCTGACGTCGACCGTCCAGCAGAGCGCCAGCAACGCCGCCAGCGCCAATGAGCTGGCGGAGCGGGCGTCCGCGGTGGCGGCGCAGGGCGGCAGCATTGTGTCGCAGGTGGTGACGACGATGGACGACATCAGCGCATCGTCGAACAAGGTGCTCGACATCATAGGCCTGATCGAGGGCATCGCGTTCCAGACCAACATCCTGGCGTTGAACGCGGCGGTGGAGGCGGCACGCGCCGGTGAGGAGGGGCGCGGCTTCGCCGTGGTGGCCAGCGAGGTGCGCAACCTGGCGCAGCGTTCGGCCACGGCGGCCAAGGACATCAAGATCCTGATCGACCAGTCAATCGAGAAGGTGCAGGCCGGCGCCGCGCTGACCAGCAGCGCCGGCGTGACGATGAACCAGGTGATCGAATCGGTGGACCGGGTGTCGCGCGTGGTGGAGGAGATCTCGAACGCGACGCGCGAGCAGAGCGACGGCATCGTGCAGGTCAACCAGGCGGTGATACAGATCGACGACATCACGCAACAGAACGCGGCGCTGGTGGAACAGGCCGCGGCGGCCGCCGGCAATCTGGCGCAGCAGACGCGTTGCGTGTCGCAGGCGATGGCGGTGTTCAAGCTGCGCGGCGGGCAAGTGATGCGCCGTCCCGTCGCGGCGCCGGCCCGGCCGAAGCCGAAGCTCGAGCTGCTGGCCTGACGGTTTATCATGCTGGTTTGACGCGGCATTTCGGGAAGCAGCATGGACAAGGCGGTACGGGTGACACTGGCGGGGCAGGGATGGAGCTTCGACGCGCAAGCGCCGGCGACGGTGCTGCAAAGCGCGGAGCGCGCCGGCGTGCGCCTGCCCAGCTCCTGCCGCAACGGCACCTGCCGCACCTGCATCTGCCTGGGCGCCAGCGGCACGGTGCGCTACCTGATCGAGTGGCCGGGCCTGAGCGCGGACGAAAAGCGCGACGGCTACATCCTGCCCTGCGTGGCCATCGCCGAAACCGACCTGCTTATCGTGGCGCCCGCCGCCTCCAGGCTCCCGGCCCCACCTGGTACTGGCGCTTGAAGGCGCGGTTGAAGGCCGCTTCCGATTGATAGCCCACCGCTTCGGCGACGTCGCCAGCTTGCCGGCCGGCGTCCAGCAGGCGCGCGGCCTGCGCCATGCGCAGCTGCGCCAGCACGGCGGCAGGCGCGGCGCCGGCGGCCTGCTTGAACAGGCGCGCGAAGGTGGCGCGCGACATGTGGCATGCCGCCGCCAGTTGTTCCAGCGTCCACGCCCGCTGCGGCGCGGACAGCATGCCGTCCAGCGCGGCCAGCAGGCGGCGCTCCGCCAGCACGGCGAACAGTCCCGGTACCGCCATCGATTGTTCCAGCCAGCTGCGTATCGATAACGCGAACAAGGCCGACGCCAGCTGGCGCACGATGGCTTCCGAGCCGGCGCGCGGCGCTTCCGCCTCCGCCTGCAGCATGGCGATCAGGTGGTTCAGGCCTTGGGCGCCGGCGCGGTTCGTGGTGCGCACCACCAGCATGGGCGGCAGCGCGGCCAGCAGGCCGTTGGCGCCGTCGTCGTCGAAGCGGAATTCGCCGCACAGGATGTCGGTGGCGGGGCCATCGCCGTCGTTGCCTTCGTAGCGCAGCAGGCCGGGTCCCGCGTGCGTCGTCGAGGCCTGCGCCGGATCGCCGATGTAGAGACGGTGCGCAGCGCCGTGCGGGAAGACGATCAGGTCTCCCGCTTGCAGCGTCGTGCCGTCGGCATCGTCCACCAGCGCCGTGCCGCGCACGATCAGGTGGTAGGGCGCGATACCGCTGGCGCTCGCCGGGTGGTCCAGCACCCACGGCGCGCCGAAGTGGCAGCGCGTGTCCAGCGCGGTGCGCATCGGGTACAGCGAGAGCAGATGGCTGAGGGTGTCCATGGCGAACTTCGAATGAGACGAATGAGCAAATTGTAGCGCGAATCGGGCATTCAGGATCTTATTCGTCAGGCCTACACTGTTTCCATACCAACTCACCTGAAAGGAAACATCATGTCTCGTCTGACTACTCAAGCCGTCTCGGAAGCCACCGGCCACGCCGCGCAATTGTTCACCGCCATCAAGGGCTCGCTCGGCAAGGTGCCGAATGCCTATGTCACGCTGGGCACCAACAGCCCGATCGCGCTGGAAACCGCGCTGAATATGGACGCCGCGCTGCGTAAAAGCAGCCTGTCGGCGAAGGAAGTGGAAGTGGTCAAGCTGGCCGTGAGCCAGGATGCGCAGTGCGACTACTGCCTGGCCGCGCATACGCTGGCGGGCGCCAGGTCCGGCCTGGGCGGCGAGACGATGCTGAACGTGCGCCACGGCCAGGCCAGCGGCGACGCGCGCATTGATGCGCTGGCAGCTTTCGCGCATACCGTGTTCACCACCAGCGGCGAGGTGCCGGCGGAGGTGGTGGCGGCGGTCAAGCAGGCCGGTTACAGCGACGCGCAGATCGTCGATGCGTTGCTGGCGATCGCCACGATCACCTTCACCAACCTGTTTAACCGGGTGAACGCGACGACGCTGGATTTCCCTCCTGCGCCTTAAGCCTCTGGGCCGCCGTCGCCGCGTTTGCGCAGGCGGCTCAGCAGCGCGTCGGTCGATTCGCTGAGCGGCACGCCGTGGCGCCGCATCAGCTGGATGTTCAGTACCATGTTCTCCAGCACCAGCTTGGCCGCCACGGCCAGCAGCGTCAGGTGCTTGTCTTCCTCGCTGAAGCTTTCCATCGCCTCGGCCATCTCGCACAGGTGGTTGGAGATCAGGCCGCGCAGATCGTGCTCGTCGAACGGCAGGTCGGCGAAATCGATCGGATCTTCCTTCTCCACTTCCTCCATCAACAGTTCCAGCTCTTGTGGTGTGATCGTCATGCGGCGCTCCGTTAGTTGATGCGTTTTTATTTTATTCGATTCAGGCATAGAATCTGAGTTCCCGTCGAATGAGCCAACAAGCATAACGATGGCGCAACTCATTTTTACCCAGCAATTGGCCCGCTTCATGGACGTGCCGCAGGTGGAGACCAGCGCGCCGGACCTGCGCGGCGCCCTTGACGCCGCCTTCGCCGACCATCCACGGCTGCGCGGCTATGTGCTCGACGAGCAGGGCCAGTTGCGCGAGAACGTCGTCATCTTCATCGACGGCCAGCGCAGCCGCGAACGCAAGCTGTTGAACGATGCGCTCGCGCCGCATTCCAAAGTCTATATCCTGCAAGCTCTTTCTGGAGGTTGACATGTCTGACCGCGCCTACATCGGCACTCGCAAAGGACTGTTCGAGATCTACCGCACGCACGAGGCGTGGCATCTGGACCGGCAGCATTTCCTGGGCGATCCGGTGACGATGGTGTTGCCGGACCGGCGCGACGGCACCTTGTACGCGGCGCTGAACCTGGGCCACTTCGGCGCCAAGCTGCACCGGCGCGACCCGGGCAGCGAAGAATGGACCGAGGTGGCGGTGCCGGCGTTTCCTGTCAAGCCGCAGGACTCGACCGATCCGGTGGAGTGGACGCTGAAGCAGATCTGGTCGCTGGCGGCGGGCGGGCCGGACCAGCCGGGCGTGCTGTGGGCCGGCACCTTGCCGGGCGGCCTGTTCCGCTCGAACGACCGGGGCGACAGCTGGCAGTTGGTGGAATCGCTGTGGAATGTGCCGGAGCGCTCGCAGTGGATGGGCGGCGGCTACGATGTGCCGGGCATCCACAGCATCTGCGTCGATCCACGTAACAGCAAGTCGGTGCTGGTGGGGATTTCTTGCGGCGGCGCCTGGCTGACCAACGATGGCGGCGAAAGCTGGAGCATGCGCGCCAAGGGCATGCTGGCCCGCTACATGCCGCCGGAATTGGCCGAGACGCAGCAGGTGCAGGATCCGCATCGCATCGTGCGTTGCCCGTCCGAGCCGGACAAGCTGTGGTGCCAGCATCACAACGGCATCTGGCGCAGTGTCGATAACGGCGCCAACTGGACCGAGGTGATCAGCGCGCCGCTGTCGAATTTCGGTTTCGTGACGGCCGTGCACCCGCAGGACGGCGAGACGGCGTGGTTCGTGCCGGCCGAGGCGGACAGCAAGCGCTTCGCCGCGCACGCGGCGCTGGCGGTCACGCGCACCACCGACGGCGGCAAGACTTTCACCGCCTGGCGCGGCGGCCTGCCGCAGCAGCATTGCTACGACCTGGTGTACCGCCACGGGCTGGCCGTCAGTGATTGCGGACAGATACTGCTGATGGGATCGACCACCGGCGGGGCCTGGCTGTCGGAGGACGGCGGCGGTCAGTGGCAGACCATCTCCACCACCTTGCCGCCGATTTACTCGGTCAGCTTCGCCTGATTAGTTGGCGTAGGCCAGGAACATATCGACGGTCGCCTCGACCACTTTTTTCTGCGTGGCCGCGTCCAGCGGCGGCTGGTTGAGCGTCACTTGCGGCCAGAAGGCGAAGGTCTTCAACTGGCCGCTCAGCATTTGCGGCGCCAGCACGGGGTCGGCCTTGAGCAGCTTGCCGTCTGCCTGGGCGGCGCGCAGCCAGGCCGTGGCTTCCTCTTCCTTGCGGCTCAGCCGCGTCACCATCTCCTGCGCCCGCTCGGGCGAGTGGATGGACTCGGCGATCGCCACCCGCGCCAGGTCCAGGAAGTAACTGTCCTGCAGCATGGCCATCTTTTTCCACAGCAAAGCCAGCAGCTGCTCGCGCATCGGGACGGCCGGATCGTAGGGCTGGTGCTCCTGCGCCATCGAACTATTCCACAACTCATGCAATATCTGCGCGAACAGTTCGTCTTTACTGGGGAAGTGGTTGTACACCGTGCGCTTGGACACGCCTGCGGTGGCGGCGATCTTGTCCATGCTGGTCGATTCGAAACCGCTGACGCGGAATTCCGCGATGGCGGCGTCGACGATGGCCTGGCGTTTGCGGTCGGTCAGTTTGAGGGGCAGGTTCATGGCTTTATTTTACACCGGCTAGTTTACTTTTTAAAAGATAAGAACTACACTGTGTAGTGTACATTCTCAACTCAGGAGTTGCCCGTCATGGCTTATCAATCCGCTATCGCCGAATCCGACCTCGACGGCTTGTCCGTGCCCAGCGCGCCGCGCACGCGGGATGGCAAGTTCCGCAATCCGGTGAAGATGCACAAGATGGGCTTCATCCAGTCGCTGGGCGTCATGCTGCGCTTCGCCTTCGACAAACCCAAGGATACCGTGCCGCGCCAGGCCATCCCCGTTCATGCGATCACGCAGCAGCAGTTATTGGATGCTCCGGATCGCAGCCTGTTCCGCCTGGGACACTCGACGGTGCTGCTCAAGCTCAACGGCCATTTCTGGCTGACCGATCCGGTGTTTTCCGAGCGCGCGTCGCCGGTGCAGTGGGCCGGACCGCAGCGTTTCCATGAGACGCCGATCAGCATCGAGGAGCTGCCCGCGATCAAGGGCATCATCCTGTCGCACGACCACTACGACCATCTGGACTACGCCGCCGTGATGAAACTGGCCGCCAAGACCGAGCACTTCATCACGCCGCTGGGCGTGGGCGACCGCTTGATGAGCTGGGGCATTCCGGCCGCCAAGGTGCGGCAGCTGAGTTGGTGGGAATCGACCCATGTGGCGGGTTTAAGGCTGGTGGCGACGCCGGCGCAGCACTTCTCGGGCCGCGGCCTGAGCGACCGCAACAAGACGCTGTGGGCATCGTTTGTGATCGAGGACCGCGATATAAAGGTGTTTTTCAGCGGTGATAGCGGTTATTTCGACGGTTTCAAGGAGATTGGCCGCCGCCATGGGCCGTTCGACCTGACCATGGTGGAAACCGGCGCCTACGATCCGCAATGGCCGGACGTGCACATGCAGCCGGAGGAATCGCTGCAGGCGCACATCGACCTGCGGGGCAAGGTCATGCTGCCGATTCACAACGGCACCTTCGACCTGTCGCTGCACGCCTGGCACGACCCGTTCGACCGCATCCACGAGCTGGCGGCGGAACGCCGGTTGCCGCTGGCCACGCCTGAAATCGGCAAGGCGCTCGATATCCACCAGCCGCTGGCGGATGGCCGCTGGTGGGACGAGGTAAAGGCATTGGAAGCGGCAATGTCCGCCAGCTAAAACCGGTGGGGTCAAGTCTGGCAATCGGACACGAGCTCTGCGGTAGGCGCGCGCCTACCGCAGAGCTCGTGTCCGATTGCCAGACTTGACCCCACCTTACGGTTGAGCTCGTGTCCGAATGTCAGACTTGACCCCAATTAGGCGTGACCCCAATTAGGCGACGATATTGATCAGCTTGCCGATGGTTTCGCCTTGGGCGTTGATCTGCGGCTTGGGCGGGGCGGTCAGGTCGGCCGGCAGTACCTGCTCGGCGCGGGAGGGTTTTTCTATCGCATTGTTCAAATTCGGGGCCGGCGTCGCCTTCAGCGGCGGTGCGGATGCCTGGGCGCTTTGCTGCTGGGTATCGCTCAGCGTCTGCTTGTCCTTGGTCAGCTGCACCCGGCTCTGCTCCAGCCGGCTGGCGTCCTGGTTCACGCGCGACTGGTCCGCTTGCACCTGCCTTTCGGCCTGTGCAATCGATGCCTGCAGCGCACTGACGGACGTTACGGAAGCCACGGTCTAACTCCTAAGCAAGAATTCCAGGCATGGTAAGGCAGAATCGTATTGAGCACGATCAATTGAAGAGTAGGCCACAAAAACAAAAAAGGCAAGGCTGACCACGCCTTGCCTGTGAGGGAGAGAGGTTGCTTAGAAGCGGTACAGCACCGATGCTTCCCAGGTGCGGCCAAACAGCGGACGCGCGTTGATCGGCCCGGTGCCGCCGGCGGTCAGGCGGGAATTGCCTTCGGTCAGGCCCAGTTCGTTGTTGAGGTTGGTACCGGCCAGGCGCACTTCGATCTTGTCGCCCAGCGAGAACAGCACGCCGGCGTCGATGGTGCGGTACGACGGCAGGTATTGCTGGTTGGCCTGGTCAGCCCAGCGCTCGCCGATCGAGGTGTAGGTGGCGTAGAGCTTGGCCGAGTTGCCGTCGCCGAAAGGAATCCGGTAGGTCGGCGTGAAGCGGAACTGCAGCTTCGGCTGGCGCTGGACGGTTTTGCCGGCGGTCTGCGGATTGTCGCGGTATTCCGATTTCTGGTAGTCGCCGGTCAGCGCCAGTTGCAGGTTTTCGATCGGGCGCACGGCCAGTTCGAATTCCAGGCCGTTGCCCTTGGAGCCGCTGATAGAATGCAGTTCGCGGCCATCGGCCAGGATCTGCGTGAACGCGATGCCGTCGAATTCCGTGTGGAAGGCGTTGATGTAGGCGCTGTACAGCTGGGTCGCGGTCTTGAAGCCGATTTCGTACTGGCTCACTTTCGGCGTCGGCAGGATGCTGCGGTCGTTGGCGGTCTGCTGGTTGCCGGCGCCGCGCAGGTCGTCGAACGAGATGAAGGTGTGGCCGCGGTTGGCGCGCACGAACACGGCCGTATCCTTGGCCAGCTTGTAGTTGCCGCCGATGGTGAAGGAGTTGGCGCTGTCGGTGCGGCTCAGGTAGGTGTTGGAACCGTCCGGCATCGAGGTGCCGTTGTTGTACACGGTCAGCGGATTGTTGTCGGTGTCGCCCGAGGTCAGGTTGGAGATCGTGCCGCTGATCTTCTGCTGTTCATGGCGCATGCCGAAGTCGACCTTGATGCGGTCGTTGACCTTCCACTCGTCCGAAATAAAGCCGGCGGTGTTGCGGCCGTCGTACGAGGCGACCGGTGCGTAGAACACATTGCCGTCGGTGCCGTTCTTCGACACGACCACGCCGTTGTTCAGGGTCACATTGATCAGGCTGGCCTGCGGCACGGCCGACATCAGATGGCTGTTGCCCAGGTACCAGACGTCATGCGACGAGTAGTCGGCGAAGTAGCCGCCCACGGTGAGCGTGTGGCCGTGGCCGATATCCTTGCTGACACGCAGTTCGTCCGTGAACGATTTCAGTTGTTTTTCCACCGACCACAGGCCGGCCTGCACCACCTGCTGGTTGCCCTCGACCGCGCCGCCGTGCACGTAGGTGGCGGTGCCGGCCGTGGCCAGCTTGCCGCCGGCCGCAGCGACCGTGGCCGCGTTGCCGTTGGCCGAGGCGATGGCGGCCTTCAAATAGTCGTTCATCGACAGCGGGTTGTTACCGGTGAACATGGCGTTGGTGTTGAGGTCGCCGTCGAAGCGGTTGAACTTGTTCGATACGCTCCACTCGCCGATCTTCTGGTCGAAGTCCGCGCCGAACACGGTGGCTTTCAGGCCGCGGCCGTCCGCCAGGTCGCGGTTCAAGGTCTTGCCGGGCGCCGCTTCGATGGTGAAGTTGCGCATCTCGCCGCTCATCAGTGTGCCGGTCAGCGGATTGAAGCCGGGGAATTCCGAGATCGTGTGGCCGCCGTTGCTGGAGATCAGCGGCACGCCGGTGTAGAACGCGTTCTTGTCGTCGGTGTTGCGGACGTACATGGTCAGCTTGCCGTCGTCGAGCTTGCGCGTCAGCGTGGCGGTCAGCTGGTGGCCGTCGTCAGCCGGGAAGCCGGCGTCGCGCACGCCGTCGGTCTTGCGGTAGAAGCCGCCGACCGAGCCATACCAGCCGTCGCTGATTTTGCCGCCGTAGAACATGTCGACGCGGCGCAGGCTGCCGGTGCCTGTGGTGAAGCGCACCGAGCCTTCCGGCGTGTCGCTGCCTTCCTTCAGGATGAAGTTCATCGTCGCGCCGGGCTGGGCGTTGGACCAGATGGTGGACGGGCCGCCGCGCAGCACTTCAACGCGCTCGACCGTGTCGTCCAGGCGGAAGGCCGACGAGCCTTCGAAGAACGACAGCGTCGGCGGCGGGAAGATCGGGTTGCCCATCAGCTGCACCGAGACGAACGGCGAATCGCTGCCGGACGGGAAGCCGCGCACCTCGATGTTGGCGCCGGACTGGCCGCCGGTCGATTCCGCATACACGCCCGGCACGATTTTCATGATGTCGGCGGTGCTGCTGGGCGAGGCTTGCTTCAGTTGTTCTTCGGTGGCGGTGGTGATCGAGAAGGCCGAGTCGACCTTGCGCACGCCGCGCGCCGAGGCCACGCCGGTAACGACCACTTGCTGGACTTCGGCGGCGACTTCCTTGGTGGTGGAAGGTTCGGCGGGGGCGGCGCTCTGGGCTTGCGCGGCGGCCTGGTTGACGAGCGTGAGGACGGCAGCCGTGACTGCGGATAACAAGAACGGATTCTGGCTTTTCATGTGGTCTGTGCTTTCTTATGGTGTAAATCGTCTCCTGGACGGCGCGCCACCAGCAAAAACGGCCTGCGGTAGTTCCATCCCCATCTTCCACGATTCGTGAAGATGGGCCATTGAAACAAGAAATGATATCGATGTCAATCGAAATGTTATCGATGTCATTTTTCGCGACAAATGAAAATTTTCTGTCATAATGCGTGCGCACACCCTGTTTCCAACCTATGAGCGATCAATGCCTTCGAATAAGTCTGTAGCCCGCAAAGCCGAAACAGCATTGACGATGGAAGACCTGGCCAAGCTGGCCGGCGTCTCCAAGATCACCGTTTCACGCGCCCTGCGCGACAGTCCGCTGGTGACGGCGGAGACGCGGGAGAAGATCCGCACCTTGGCGAACGAGCAGGGTTACCGTTTCAATGTGAGCGCGCGCAACCTGCGCATGGGCCGCAGTTATTCGGTGGCGGTTGTGGTGGAAATGACACCCGTGCGCGGCCGGCCGATGTCCGACCCGTATCCGCTGGAGCTGTTGGGCGGCATCACGCAGGAGCTGACCACGGCCGGCTACAGCGTGGTGCTGACCTCCAAGCAGTTGATGAATACCGCGCCGGTGCAAGGCGCCGACGGTTTGATCCTGCTGGGCCAAGGCTCGCACGGCGAAGCAGTGCGCACCTTGCAGCAGACCGGCATGCCGCTGGTGGTTTGGGGCGCGCCGGAAGCCGACACCGACTACATCGTGGTCGGCTCGGACAATCGGAAGGGCGGCATCAGCGCCGCCGAGCGCTTCATCGCGCAGGGCCGGCAGAAGCTGGTGTTCCTGGGCGACGTCGATCACGCCGAGGTGCAGGAACGCTGCGCCGGCTTCATCGACGCGATGGGCGGGCGGGCGACGGTGCACATCATCCGTCCCAAGGCCTTCACCTTCGAGGCGGGTTTCGACAGCATCTCGGCGCTGTTGAAAAAGAAGGGCGCCATATTCGACGGCGTGTTTGCCGCCAGTGACTTGCTGGCCATGGGCGCGATCCGCGCGCTGGCCGAGAAGAATTTGCGGGTGCCGGAGAATGTCTCCGTCATCGGCTACGACGATACGCCCGGCGCGGCCAGTTTCGTGCCGCCGCTGACCAGCGTGCACCAGTATCTGCGCGACGGCGGCGTTTTGTTGGCCAAGAAGATGTTGGGCCTGATCGAAGGCCAGCCGGTGGCATCCGAAATGCTGCCGACCACCTTGATGGTACGCCAGACCTAGTTTCCCCTTGAATTAAGCTGAAAACCTCAAAAAACCGGCTTTTCTCAAAATTCAAACCGCTTTGAATCGCATTTTTAAGGAATACGCTGTGCAACAACACACCTATCCCCTCGAAGCCTGGTGCATCCGCGAGACCAGTTTCGACACCGACTCCCACTTTCTCGACGAGACCCTGTTCGCTTTGGGGAACGGCTACATCGGCCTGCGCGGCACCGGCGAGGAAGGCTACAGCGGCCCGGCCGGCACCTCGCTCGACGGCACCTACCTGAACGGCTTCTACGAATCGGAGCCGATCCAGTATCCGGAGGCGGCCTACGGCCTGGCCAAGGTGAACCAGTTCATGCTGAACGTGCCGAACGCGAAGGGCATCGAGCTGTGGCTGGAGGACGAGCGCTTCGATTTGCTCACCGGCGTCGTGCGGTCGTACGAGCGGGTGCTGGATTTCCGCACCGGCGTGTTGACGCGTACCGTGGAATGGACCTCGCCGCAAGGCCGCAGCGTGAAGGTGCGCAGCCGCCGCCTGGTGTGCTTCGAGAACAAGCATCTGTTCGCGAGCGAGTTCGAGGTGACGCCGCTAAACTTCGCGGGCCGCGTGCGGCTGGTGTCGTCGCTCGATGGCGCGGTGAAGAACCAGGAGGCTGGCGACGATCCGCGCGTGGGTTCGGCGGTGTCGGGCCAGTCGTTGCACATGGTGGGGCATGAGCAGAACGTCGGCTTCGCGGCGCTGGTGCAGCGCACGCATAACAGCGGCTTCATGCTGGTCAGCGCCACCGATACGGAGTTGACGGGTGCCGATGCGACCATCGAAATCGCGCAGGTGGAGCAGCGCCTCACACAGACATACGAGCTGGAGGCGCAGGCGGGTCAGCGCGTTGCGCTGACCAAGTACGGCAGCTATTTCTCGTCGCGCGACTACGCCGAGGCGGAGCTGATGTGGCGCAGCAAGGACACGCTGGCCACCGCGAAGGCGGGCGGCTTCGACGAACTGCGCCTGGCGCAGGAACAGTACCTGGCCGATTTCTGGCAGCAGGCCGACGTGCAGATCGCCGGCGACGACGCGCTCCAGCAAGGCATCCATTTCAACCAGTTCCACCTGCTGCAATCGGTGGGCCGCGACGGCAAGACCAACATCTCCGCCAAGGGCGTGACGGGCGAGGGCTACGAAGGCCACTATTTCTGGGACACGGAAATCTACATCTTCCCGTTCTTCCTGTACTCGAAGCCGGAGATCGCGCGCAAGCTGCTGGAGTACCGCTACGCGGGCCTGCCGAAGGCGCGCGAGCGTGCGCGCCAGATGTCGCATGCGACCGGCGCGCTGTACCCGTGGCGCACCATCGCCGGCGACGAGTGCTCGGCCTACTTCCCGGCGGGGACGGCGCAGTATCACATCAACGCCGATATCGCGTACTCCATCAAGCTGTACATGGAAGCGACCGACGACCAGGAGTACCTGGTCAAGCACGGCGCGGAAATCGTGATGGAGACGGCGCGCATCTGGATGGGCATCGGCAGCTACGACCGCGAAGGGCGCTTCTGCATCAACCAGGTGACGGGGCCGGACGAATATACGGCGCTGGTCAACAACAACTACTACACCAACGCGATGGCGCGGATGCACCTGAACTTCGCGGCGTCCATCGCGCAGCAGCTGCAGGCACAGGCGCCGTCGGAGTTTGCGCGCATCGCCGCCGCCACTGCGCTGGATGCGGGCGAGCCAGCCGCATGGCGCCGCGCCGCATCGCTGATGAACCTTCCCTACGACGGCGCGCTGCAAATCCACGCGCAGGACGACAGCTTCCTGTCCAAGAAGGTGTGGGATTTCGCCAATACGCCGAAGGAAAACTATCCGCTGCTGCTGAACTACCACCCGATGGTGATCTACCGCCATCAGGTGTGCAAGCAGGCGGACGTGGTGTTGGCGCTGCTGCTGCTGTCCGACCAGTTCACGCTGGAAGACAAGCGCCGCGACTTCGACTACTACGAGGCGGTAACGACGCACGATTCGTCGCTGTCGTCCTGCATCTTCAGCATCATCGCGGCGGAGGTGGGCTATCAGGACAAAGCCTATGACTATTTCATGGAGACCGCGCGCCTCGATCTGGATGACACGCATGGCAACACGCACTACGGCGTGCACACGGCGGCAATGGCCGGCACGTGGATGGGCGTGGCGTATGGCTTCGCGGGCATGCGTGTGGTGGGCGGCGAGCTGCATTTCGTGCCGTCGCTGCCCAAGCAGTGGCAGCACTACACATTCAAGATTCATTTCAAGGGCGCGCTGCTGGAGGTGCATGTGGAGCCTGGCCGCGCGGACTATCGCCTGCTGCAAGGCGAGGCGCTGCACTTTACCCACGGCGGCGAACCTGTCGCACTGACGCTGTCGCAACCGACGCAATCGAGGAGTTTCGCATGAGCCGCTTTAAAGCCGTTATCTTTGACCTGGACGGCGTGATCACCGACACCGCCCACTATCACTACCTGGCGTGGAAGCGCCTGGCGGAATCACAGGGCGTACACTTCGACCACGCCTTCAACGAGAACCTGAAGGGCATCGATCGTATGGGATCGCTGGACCTGATTCTGGCGTCGTCCAAGCGGACGTACACTGCGGAGGAGAAGCTGGCGCTGGCTGACGAGAAGAACCGCCACTACCAGGAGCTGATCGCCACCATGTCGTCGGCCGACCTGCTGCCGGGCGCTGTGCGGGCGCTGGACGTGGTGCGTGCGGCGGGCTTGCGTATCGGCCTGGCGTCGGTGAGCAAGAACGCCTTTACGGTGCTGGGCCGCCTGGGCATCACCGATAAATTCGACTATGTGGTCGACGCGGCGACCATCGCGCGCGGCAAGCCGGATCCGGAGATTTTCCTGAAAGCCGCGCGGGAGCTGGGCGTGGCGCCGCAGGACTGCTTGGGTGTGGAGGATGCGGTGGCGGGCGTGGCGTCGATCAAGGCGGCCGGCATGTTCGCGCTGGGGATAGGACATCCCTTTGTGCTGACCCAGGCCGACGTGGTGATCACGAGCCTGAACGACTTCAATCTCGAATCATATTAGTACCGTGTCACTCCCGCGCAGGCGGGAGTCCATACGCCGCATGGATTCCCGCCTGCGCGGGAATGACGTGTAGGCTATAAAAATAATGGAGACAGTATGAAGAACAACCGCATCCTATTTGCGCTATTTCTGATTTACTTTGTATTCGCGATCCTGCTCAACAGCGTGGGCACGGTCATCCTTCAGATCATCAACAACTACGGCGTGAGCAAGTCCAGCGCCAGCGTGCTGGAAGGTTTCAAGGACTTGCCGATTGCGGCGGTATCCTTCCTGATCGCCTCTTTCCTGCCGCGCCTCGGCTACAAGAAGGCCATGCTGGCCGGGCTGGCCATCGTCACCGCCGCCTGCGTGGCGATGCCGGTGTTGCCGTCGTTCGCCACCACCAAGCTGCTGTTCTTCTGCGTCGGCGTATCGTTCGCGCTGGTGAAGGTGTCGGTGTATTCGACACTGGGCCTGATCGCTGCGGACCGCAAGCAGCACGCCAGCATGATGAACCTGCTGGAAGGCTTCTTCATGGTCGGCGTGTTGAGCGCCTACTGGGTGTTCGGCTACTTCATCGATTCGTCCGATCCGCTGTCGCATAGCTGGTTGCAGGTGTACTGGGTGCTGGCCGTGCTGTGCGCGCTGACCTTCGCGCTGGTGCTGACCACGCACTTCAACGAGGACCTGGCGGCGCTGCCGGCTGGCCGCGGCATCGCGCAGGATTTCGCGGCCATGCTCAAGCTGTTCTTCAAGCCGCTGGTGTGCGTGTTCGTCATCACCGCGTTCTTGTATGTGCTGATCGAGCAGAGCGTGGGCACCTGGCTGCCGACCTTTAACAACGAGATCCTGAAACTGCCGGCGGCGATGAGCGTGCAGGTGACCAGCATCTTCGCCGCCTGCCTGGCGATCGGGCGCCTGTCGGCCGGCGTGTTGATGCGCAAATTGAACTGGTATCCGGTGATGAATGCCTGCGTGATCGGCATGGCGGCCATGGTGCTGCTGGCGCTCCCGCTGACGCACGACGTGGTGGCCGATCCGAACATCAGCTGGTCCAGCGCACCGCTGGCGACCTTCCTGTTCCCGTTGATCGGATTGTTCATGGCGCCGATCTACCCCGGCATCAACTCGGTGATGCTTAGTTCCCTGCCAAAGAACCAGCACTCGGCCATGACCGGCTTGCTGGTGATTTTCTCGGCGCTGGGCGGCACCACCGGATCGCTGATCACCGGCTACGTGTTCGGCAATTTCAGCGGCCACTTCGCCTTCTACCTGACGCTGGTGCCGATTTCTATCGTCCTGATTATGTTGTATTTTTTCAAAAAAGCGGTAGATGACGGTGGTGGTGGTTTCGACCCCTCCGCTATAATCAGCGGTCAACATTGAATAATTGTCTATGAACCTGGAGCGCCTCGCGAACTTACTCGGCATGTCGAAGACCACGGTGAGCCGGGCGTTGAACGGCTATCCCGAGGTGAATGGCCGGACCCGCGAGCGCGTGCTGAAGGCGGCCAAGGAGAACGGCTACCAGCCCAATCCGATGGCGCGCTCGCTGGCGCTGGGGCGCACCAATGTATTCGGCATCATCTATCCGCTGCTGCCGGCGGACCTGGGCGATCCGATGTTCCTCGACGTGGTGGCCGGCATGTCGGCCGCGCTGGAGCGGGTCAGCAAGAACCTGATCATCGCGCCGGTGTCGCCGGCGGCGGAGCAGCCGTCCTACCAGCAGATCGTGCGTGGACGGCGGGTCGATGGGCTGCTGGTCAGCCGCACGCTGGTGCGCGACGAGCGCATCGCCTTCCTGAGCAAATCCAAGTTTCCCTTTGTCGCGCATGGCCGCACCGAGCTTGGTGCGCCGTACGCGTGGTTCGACTACGACAACGCGGCCGGCATCCGCATGGCGATGGAGCGCCTGCTGGGATTGGGGCATCAGCGCGTGGCCCTGGTCAGCGCGCCGCTGGAATTGAACTTCGCCCGCCAGCGCAAGGACGCGTTTGTGGCGGCGATGGCGTCGGCCGGGCTGGAAGTGGATACGCGCTACCTGATCGACAACACGCTGGACCGCCGCAGCGGCTACCAGGCGATGCAGCAGCTGCTGGCATGTTCGCCGCGTCCGACCGCGGTCATCGTCGACAATCACCTGTCCGGCGTTGGCGCGGTGCGCGCGCTGCTGGATGCGGGCGTCGATATCTGCAAGGAGATTTCGGTGATCGTCTGGGGCAGCATGGCCGACACGCTGGCCGGCATCGACGTCACCACCATCGACCAGCCGGACGCGCACCAAGCCGGCGCCCGCATGGCCGACATGCTGCTCGCGCTGGTGGACGGCAAGCCGGCCAGCGAACTGCAGGAGCTGTGGCAGCCGGTGCTGCTGGCTGGATCAACGGTGGGATTTGCTCACCACGCATGATGAAAAAACTCATTTCGGTTGCCGCTTTATCGGCCACGTTCCTGGTCGCGCCAGTCCACGCCGAGAACAATGACGCCCTGTGGAAAAGCGTGACGGCGCAGTTGGAGGTATCGCGAAAGTGGGCCGCCGGCGTCGTCGACGTTATCAGCGACGTTGACAAGGGAAACGGCGTGCGGCACATGTCGGCCACCATGCACCTGAGCGGTTGGGAAAAGCAAAAGCCTGTGTACACCACGGTTAAGAAACAGCCGGAGGAAAAGGCCATCGACTTGACGTTCCTGAACGGGATCACGGCAATTTCCACGTCGATGACGGAGGATGAAACGCCCACCCGGACCGATGGCGTGGCGCTTGACGGCGTCACGTGCACGGTCTTCGAATCCCAGTTCAGCAAAGCCTTAAACAAGGGCACGATGAAACTGTGGGTCGATGCTGGCACGAACAAGCTGCGGCAGATGGTGTTAATCTTCCACTCGCCGTTCTTCGCCGATGGAACCGTCATCACGCATTATGTGGCGGGCGGGCAGGGGCAGGTTCTGCCGGGCGTCGTCGACTACGATCTGAATATCCTGATCCCGTTCAGGAATGCCAAGATCCGCATACAGCAGGCCTCTTCCGCCTGGGTGGCTGTACCCAAGGCGGATTGATCCCAGCGATGTCCGCGGCTGCCGGGACATACTCTCAGTCCCGTTGAATGCCTGTTGCATATTTTTTTCTGACGGATTAGTATCGATTCAATCGACGTCGGCCTGAATCCATAGGCCGGCTTCGATCCTTGACCTGCGCGACCTCGGCTCCCCGCCCTCGTCGCAACGGCGACAGGTACGCAAGGTGCCTGTTTCAGTCATCGCAGTCCGGATGCTGAATGTTTATCCAGACCCACCCAGTTGGCTTATATCGATCCTGACTCGCTCAGGCGCGCATTGCACCAGCACGTGGGTACGAATCGTCACTCGCTTAGCAAGTCACTTTCTAAAAATGGAGACAACCTTGAACTATTCACTCATCGCCGCCGGCATCCTGCTGGCATCCGCCGCGCAGGCCGCAACCATCGATGCCAAGACCTTCGTCGGCGCCAGCACGCCTTTGCAGACGGCCCAATACGGTGTGCGCAATTACTCGGCCCCGGTGCTGACCAATGGCCTGCACGACCCGGCCAACTACGCGGCCGCGCCCAAGCTGCCGGTGTGGCAGTTTGCCTCGGCCGATCCCACCGGCGGCGTGCTGACCTTCGAACGCGATAGCGCGCCCGCCGCCGGCTGGCATACACAGACGCGCAAGACACCGGTGCTGGTGACGGGCGGCGGCTCGGCCACCGCCAACCGCGTCTACACGGTGTACAACGGCCAGCAGCTGGTGGCCGCCATCAACGAGGCGGGCAACGAGCCGAAGATCATCCGCGTGATCGGCCATATCGATCTGCGCTGGAGCCAGAACAATACCGTCTTCAAGGAGTACACCAGCTATTCGGACCAGAAGCTGGGCGGCTCGATCAGCATCCCGTCGAACACCACGCTGGTCGGCATCAACGACGCGCAGGGCCGTCCCGCGCGCATCACCGGCACGTCGCTGCTGATCGGCGGCGAGCTGCCACTGACGGCCGGCGGCGATCCCGAGACGGACTTCAAGAAGTGGATCGCCGACGGCAAGGACGGTGACGATTACCCGACCTGGACCCGCAACGTCATCGTGCGCAACCTGGTGCTCGATACGCCGTGGGACGTCAATCCCGAGGACTCGGCCAACGCCTATGCCGACGGCCTGACCGTATCGCGCGGCCAGAATATCTACCTCGACCACCTGACCATCAGCGACGGCGACACGCCGGACTCGCTGGCCGTGTCGCCATACACCACGCGGCACGACGGCGCGCTGGACGTGGTGCGCGGTAGCGACTACGTCACCATCGCCAACAGCTCTTTCGGCAAGCACCACAAGACCACGCTGGTGGGCAATGGCGACTCCGGCCGCGCCTGGAGCGACGAGGGCCGCATGCACGTCACCTTTACCGGCAACTGGTGGAATGGTGCGACCACGCGCCTGCCATTGAACCGTTATGGCCAGGTCCATATGTTCAACAACCTTGTCACTGGCAGCGTGTCGACCACGGATGCCGATGTGAAGTTCGAAAGCGGCTCCGATGCGCGCTACCACTCCAATATGCTGGTCGAGAATAACTACTACAACCTCGCAGGCCTCAAGCTGTCCGAGTTCTGCGGAAAGGTCATCAAGGGCAAGGACTACACCGGCTTCCGTTCGTCCGGCCACGTCTTCGTCAGCGACAAGTCGGGCACCAACGTGATCGACGGTCAGTGCGGCCTTGCGCCGCCGAGCGCCGCCAACCAGTGGACGCCGCCGTACGCGTACGCACTGCAGACCGCGACGGCGACGCAGACCTCGGTGCCTGCCAACGCCGGCGCCGGTAAATTGAAGTGATCTTCAGGAGACCTCCGATGCGGCCGCCGGCATCAGTCGAGGCCGCCTAGCGAGGATGGCAGACCTCTGATGTAAGTGTGAGGATGTGTGCATCTTTATTTCAACAAAAATGCTAGTCTTGCTCTACCATCGTCTTGCTTCCAGCAGAGGTCCCATGCCAGTTGTCGATCGCGTACTAGCAAAATACGTCAATGTTCCGCCGCCTGCTCCGCAACTGGCCGGGCAGATCAACGGTATGCTGAGGCTGCCGGCCAACAGCGGCGTCCTGAATGCGTTGCTGAGCACTGCGGCGGATCCGTTAGTGCCGCTGGTCACGACGACCGCTCAGTTGGATACCTTGATCAAGACAGTCCGTGGAACCGGTGGCAGCATAGACATGCTCCCTGAACGGGTTATCGCGGTGCTGGCGGCGATAAATTCCTACGCGCCCAATCTGGTTACCGGTCCGCGCGACATCGTTCTTCATCTGGATGGGGTAGCGGTAGGTTTCATGCACATTGCGGACCCATTGTTTCACAAGCTGCTGAACGCGCTCGCCGCCGTGGCTCCTGGCTCACCTGGTCTGCAGGCGTATATTCAATCGGTCACGTTCAGGCGGTTGCGCGAGATATTGCGTGAGGTGCGCGAGCCTTATCTGCAAAGTGCGCTGGAGATTATCGGGCGGTTTCATGGCACTCCCCATGCTGCGCAACTGGAGCGCGCCTTCCTACCCAGCTGGGCGAAGGTATTTTCATACTGTCCGCCCAACGGCACGATGACGGCCACGATACGGTTCAATGCCGCGTTGTTGACAGACCACGTCAGAAAACACGTCTTTTATGAGGAAGTGAACGGCGCGCGTACGCCGGACGCTGAAGAGCCGTACCGCTGGATGGACTTTCTGGACTATTACAGCAGAGTGACGCGAAGTTGGATGCTGCCATTTTTTCCGCATACGCCGTTGCTGACGCTATTTAGAAACGGGAATGTCGAGTTGCCGCATTTAGCGAAAACCAAGCCGGCCAAGGAATATTTCATGCTCCTGCTTAGCGGCTCCCAGAGGTTGCGTGACGATTTCCGTACCACCAAGCGGGTCGAGCTGGATTATGAGCGTGTGGCGATCCGAACCATCCTGCACGGCAGGAAATTTGTCCACTACACGAATGGCAATGCGATCTTCGTTACCTCGGTCCTCAATGGTCTGTATGTGATGGCACGCTTCGTCGATCCTGCACCAACGGACACATCGGGAGACTTTGCCATCTCGACCGCGTACATTCCGTCGGCCATCGATCTGGCGCAGCAGCTGTTGCAGTGGGCGCCAGTGACGGTCTGGAATCTGGCGTGACGAAGGCGTGGCCAGAGCTCGGGCCGCGCCAAGGGTAACGCGGCCGGCAAAGCTTACATATTGCGGCGGTACTGACCACCAACTTCGAACAGCGCCGTCGTGATCTGGCCCAGCGAGCAGACGCGCACGGCGTCCATCAGCTTTTCAAACACGTTGGCGTTGTCGATGGCGGCTTGCTGCAGGGCGGCCAGCGCTTGTGGCGCGTGCTCCGCGTTACGGGTGTGGAAGTCCGCAAGGCGGGTGAGCTGCGATTGCTTCTCGTCGTCGGTGGAGCGCGCCAGTTCGATCTTCTGCGGCTCGCCGGTCGCCTTCGGATTGCGGAAGGTGTTGACGCCGATGATGGGCAGCGTGCCGTCGTGCTTCTGGTGCTCGTACAGCATCGACTCTTCCTGGATCTTGCCGCGCTGGTAGCCGGTCTCCATCGCGCCCAATACGCCGCCACGTTCGGCGATGCGTTCGAACTCCTGCAGCACCGCTTCCTCCACCAGGTCGGTCAGCTCTTCCATGATGAACGAGCCCTGGTTCGGGTTCTCGTTCTTGGCCAAGCCCCATTCGCGGTTGATGATCAGCTGGATCGCCAGCGCGCGGCGCACGGATTCGTCGGTCGGCGTGGTGATCGCTTCGTCGTAGGCGTTGGTGTGCAGCGAGTTGCAGTTGTCGTAGATCGCGATCAGCGCCTGCAGCGTGGTGCGGATGTCGTTGAAGTCGATCTCCTGTGCGTGCAGCGAACGGCCCGACGTCTGCACGTGGTACTTGAGCTTTTGCGAACGGTCGTTGGCGCCGTATTTGTCGCGCATCGCCACCGCCCACAGGCGGCGCGCCACGCGGCCAAGCACCGTGTATTCCGGGTCCATGCCGTTCGAGAAGAAGAACGACAGGTTCGGCGCGAAGTCGTCGATGTGCATGCCGCGCGCCAGGTAGGCTTCCACGAAGGTGAAGCCGTTCGACAGCGTGAACGCCAGCTGCGAGATCGGGTTCGCGCCCGCTTCGGCGATGTGGTAGCCGGAGATCGACACCGAGTAGAAGTTGCGCACCTGGTGGTGGACGAAGTATTCCTGGATGTCGCCCATCACCTTCAGCGAGAACTCGGTCGAGAAGATGCAGGTGTTCTGGCCCTGGTCTTCCTTCAGGATGTCCGCCTGCACGGTGCCGCGCACGTTCTGCAGCACCCAGTCCTTGATCTTGGCCGCTTCGTCGGCGCTTGGCTGGCGCTTGTTCTCTTCAACGAATTTGTCGACCTGCTGGTCGATGGCGGTGTTCATGAACATCGCCAGGATGGTCGGCGCCGGGCCGTTGATGGTCATCGAGACCGAGGTGCTCGGGCTGCACAGGTTGAAGCCGTCGTACAGCACCTTCATGTCGTCCAGCGTGGCGATCGATACGCCCGAGTTGCCGACCTTGCCGTAGATGTCCGGGCGCAGCGCGGGATCGGCGCCGTACAGGGTCACGGAGTCGAAGGCGGTCGACAGGCGCTTGGCGTCCATGCCGGTGGAGACCAGCTTGAAGCGGCGGTTGGTGCGGAAGGCGTCGCCTTCGCCGGCGAACATGCGGGTCGGGTCTTCGCCCTCGCGCTTGAAGGCGAACACGCCGGCCGTGAACGGGAAGGAGCCCGGCACGTTTTCCAGCATCAGGAAGCGCAGCACTTCGCCGTGGTCTTCATAACGCGGCAGGGCCACCTTGCGGATCTTGGTGCCGGACAGCGTGTGCTGGACCAGGCGGGTGCGGATTTCCTTGTCGCGGATCTTGACGACGTAATCGTCGCCGGCATACGCGGCCTGCATGTCCGGCCACTGGGCCAGCAGCTTCTTGGCGCCGCCGTCCATCTCCGCATCGCGTTCGGCGATCAGGTCGTCGAAGTCGGCGGTCTTGTGGGCGATGGCCAGCATGCGTTTCGATTCGGTCAGCTGCTGGCGTTCGCGCGCCAGCGTCACTTGCTTGCGCGTGAAGCGGTGGTAGCCGCGCACGGTGTCGGCGATCTCCGCCAGGTAGCGCGCGCGTGCCGGCGGCACGATCACGTGCTTGCCGCTGGAGAAGCGCACATCCACCGGCGCCAGCTTGCCCGGCTTGGCCTTCAGGCCGAATTGCGCCAGTTTGGGCAGCAGGCCTTGGTACAGCGCAGTGACGCCGTCGTCGTTGAAGCGCGACGCCTGCGTGCCGTAGACCGGCATTTCGTCCGGACGCTTGCTCCACATTTCGCGGTTGCGCTGGTACTGCTTGGCGACGTCGCGCAGCGCGTCCTGCGAACCCTTGCGGTCGAATTTGTTGATGGCGATGAAGTCGGCGAAATCGAGCATGTCGATTTTTTCCAGCTGCGAGGCGGCGCCGAATTCCGGCGTCATCACGTACATCGACACGTCGACGTGCGGCACGATGGCGGCGTCGCCCTGGCCGATGCCGGAGGTTTCGACGATGACCAAATCGAAGCCGGCCACCTTGCAGGCTGCGATAACGTCGGGCAGCGCCTGCGAAATCTCGGAGCCCGCTTCGCGCGTGGCCAGTGAGCGCATGAAGACGCGCGTCTGGCCGTTCCACGGATTGATCGCGTTCATGCGGATACGGTCGCCCAGCAGCGCGCCGCCGGATTTGCGGCGCGACGGGTCGATCGAGATGATGGCGATGTTGACGGCGTCGCCCTGGTCGAGGCGGATGCGGCGTATCAGTTCATCGGTCAGCGAGGATTTGCCGGCGCCACCGGTGCCGGTGATGCCCAGCGTCGGCACGGCCAGGCCTTCGGCGGCGGCCAGCAGTTCGGCGCGCAGGGTGGGGGAGGCTTTTTCGTTTTCCAGCGCGGTGATCAGCTGGGCCAGCGGGCGGTGGCGGGCGGCGATGTCGCCTTCCTTCAGCGGCGCCAGCGAGGTTGGCGAGTACTGGGACAGGTCGATGTCGCACTGCTGCACCATCCACTGGATCATGCCGACGAGGCCCATGCGCTGGCCGTCTTCCGGGCTGAAGATCTTGGTGACGCCGTAGGCATGCAGGTCGGCGATTTCGTCGGGGACGATGACGCCGCCGCCGCCGCCGAATACCTTGATGTGCGCACCGCCGCGCTGGCGCAGCAGGTCGATCATGTATTTGAAGTATTCGACGTGGCCGCCCTGGTAGCTTGAGATGGCGATGCCCTGCACGTCTTCGGCCAGCGCGGCGGTGACCACTTCGTCGACCGAGCGGTTATGGCCAAGGTGGACCACTTCCACGCCGTTCGATTGCAGGATGCGGCGCATGATGTTGATCGAGGCGTCGTGGCCGTCGAACAGCGAGGCGGCGGTGACGAAACGGACTTTGTTGTTCAGGCGCGGCTGATCCGGCACGGCTGCGATTTTCGGAGCGGAGAGGTCGTTCATGGTGTCCCTTGTGCTTTTGTTCAGTTCATTATATGACGTTTACGTTAACGTCAAGTCAAGCGAATTTTTGTCGTTCCCGCGCAGGCGGGAACCCATGCTGAGCGTGCGCCGTATGGGTCCCCGCTTTCGCGGGGACGACGCGGCGGTTTAAGCTGCGCGCTGCTGGCTGAATTGATTCAGCAGGCGAGTCTTCTCGGTACGGAAGGTGGCGACCGCCTTTTCCTTCACGTGGCCGAAGCCGCGCACCTTCTCCGGCAGGCCGGCCAGCTCCACGGCGGTGGCGTGGTTTTCCGGCGACAGTTTGTCCATCAGCGTGGCGACCAGCTCGCGGTACTCGACGATCAGCGCGCGCTCCATCTTGCGCTCCTCGGTGTAGCCGAAGATGTCGAACGCGCCGCCGCGCAGGCCCTTGAACTTGGCCAGCAGCTTGAACGCGCTCCACATCCACGAGCCGAATTCCGCCTTGACCAGGTGGCCCTTGGCGTCCTTCTTGGCGAACATCGGCGGCGCCAGGTTGAACTTGACCGAGAAGTCGCCTTCGAACTGCTGCTTGAGCTGCTCGACGAAACGGCCATCGGTGTACAGGCGTGCCACTTCGTATTCGTCCTTGTAGGCCATCAGCTTGAAGGCGTACTTGGCGACGGCGGTGGACAGCTTGTTGCCCAAGCCCAGAGCCGTTTCCTTCGCGCGCACCTGCGACACCAGCTGTTCGTAGCTCGACGCGTAGGCGGCGTTCTGGTACGCGGTCAGGAACTCGACGCGCTTGCTGATGACGTTCTCCAGGCTTTGCGGCATCTGCATCACGATCGCTTGCGTCGGCGTGGCCACGCGCTCGACGCGCTTGAGGTCCACGGCGGCGCGGCGGCCCCACAGGAAGCTCTTCTTGTTCGAAGCGATGCCGACGCCGTTCAACTCGATCGCGCGCAGCAGCGATTCCTCTTTCAGCGGGATGCGGCCCTTCTGCCATGCGTAGCCCAGCATGAACAGGTTGGCGGCGATGGAGTCGCCCATCAGCGCGGTGGCCAGCTTGGTGGCGTTGATGAAATCAGCCGCACCGGCGCCGACCGATTCCTCGATCAGCGCGCGCACTTCCTCCACCGGATACTGCCAGTCGGCGTTCTGCGCGAAGGTGCCTGGTGGCTGCTCGTGCAGGTTGACGATGGCCAGCGTGCGGCCCGGACGCATCTTCGACACCGCGTCGGCGGCGCCGGCGGTCAGCATGTCGCAGCCGAGGATCACGTCCGCCTCGCCGGTGGCGATGCGTTGCGCGCGCAGGTGGGCCGGGGTCTTCGCGACTTTGACGTGCGAGGTGACCGATCCGTTTTTCTGCGACATGCCGGTCATGTCCAGCACCGACGCGCCTTTGCCTTCCAGGTGCGCGGCCATGCCCATCAGCGCGCCGACGGTGATCACGCCGGTGCCGCCGATGCCGTTGATCAGGATGTTGTATGGCTCATCGCAGGACGGCAGCACTGGTTCCGGCAGGGCGCCGAAGCCGTCGTCCGCGTTGTCCTTGGTGACGCCGGTCTTGGTCTTCTTCAGCGATCCGCCTTCGACGGTGACGAAGCTCGGGCAGAAGCCCTTCACGCACGAGTAGTCCTTGTTGCAGGACGACTGGTCGATGGTGCGCTTGCGGCCGAACTCCGTTTCCTTCGGCAGGATGGAAGTGCAGTTGGACTGGATGCCGCAGTCGCCGCAGCCTTCGCACACGGCTTCGTTGATGACCATGCGCTTGGCCGGGTCGGGGTATTCGCCTTTCTTGCGGCGGCGGCGCTTCTCGGCCGCGCAGGTCTGGTCGTAGATCAGCACCGATACGCCGCCCACTTCGCGCAGCTCGCGCTGCACCGCGTCCATGTCCTTGCGGTCGTGCAGGCTGACGATGGACGGCAGGGCGCTGCGGTCGGTGTAGCGGTTCAGGTCTTCGGTGACCAGCGCTATCCGTTTAACACCCTCCGCGGCCATCTGCTGCGCGATCATCGGCACCGAGGTGATGCCGTCGACCGGCTGGCCGCCCGTCATCGCCACGGCGTCGTTGTAAAGGATCTTGTAGGTCATGTTGACCTTGGCCGCCACCGCCGCGCGGATCGCCAGGTAGCCGGAGTGGAAGTAGGTGCCGTCGCCCAGGTTCTGGAACACGTGCGGGATCTTCGAGAACGCGGCCTGGCCGATCCACGGCGCGCCTTCGCCGCCCATGTGCGTGGTCAGCTTGTTGAACTCGGGGTAGATCGAGGTCGCCATCACGTGGCAGCCGATGCCGGCCAACGCCAGGCTGCCTTCCGGGACTTTGGTCGAGGTGTTGTGCGGGCATCCGGAGCAGTAGAACGCTGGACGGAACGGAGTGTTGATGGCTTTCTTCAGCACCGCGTCCTTGGCGTCGAGGAAGGTCAGGCGGGCCTTGATATGGTCGCAGGTGACCGGGTCCGAAATCAGGCGCTTGACGCGCGCGGCGATCACGCGCGCCACTTGCGAAACCGAGAAGTCGGCCTTGGAGGTGAGCAGCCATTCGCCGCGCGGCGCGACCCATTCGCCTTTTTCATCGAACTTGCCGATCACGCGCGGACGCACGTCGTCGCGCCAGTTGTACAGCTGTTCCTTCAACTGGTACTCGACGATCTGGCGCTTTTCCTCGACCACCAGGATCTCGTCCAGGCCCTGCGCGAATTCGCGCACGCTGTCCGGCTCCAGCGGCCATGGCATGGCGACCTTGAACAGGCGCAGGCCGACGTCGGCCGCCATCTTCTCGTCGATGCCCAGTTCCTCCAGCGCTTCCAGCACGTCCAGGTAGGATTTGCCGGAGGCGATGATGCCCAGCTTGGCGTTCGGGCTGGTGATGGTGGTGTGATTGAGTTTGTTCTCGCGCGCATAGGCCAGCGCGGCGTAGATTTTGTAGTCCTGCATCAGCGCTTCCTGGTTGCGCGCTTGCTGGCCCAGCGGGATGCTGGACAGGCGTGCATTCAGGCCGCCTTCCGGCATGACGAAATCGTGCGGGATCTTGACCTCGACGCGGAAAGGATCGGCGTCGACGGAGGCCGACGATTCAACCGTGTCGGCCAGCGCCTTGAACGCCACCGTGCAGCCGGAGAAGCGCGACATGGCCCAGCCGTGGATGCCCAGGTCGAGGTATTCCTGCACGTTGCAGGGGTACAGGACCGGGATCATCGAGGCCGAGAACAGGTGGTCCGACTGGTGCGGCAGCGTCGACGAGTAGGCGCCGTGGTCGTCGCCGGCCACCAGCAGCACGCCGCCGTGCCTGGACGTGCCGGCGTGGTTCATGTGCTTGAAGACGTCGCCGCAGCGGTCCACGCCCGGGCCTTTGCCATACCACATGGCGAACACGCCGTCGTACTTTGCCTCGCCGATCAGGTCGACCTGCTGCGAGCCCCAGACCGCGGTCGCGGCCAGGTCTTCGTTCACGCCCGGCACGAACTGCACGTGGTGCGATTCCAGGTGCGGCTTGGCCTTCCACAGGTTCTCGTCCAGGCCGCCCAGCGGCGAGCCGCGGTAGCCGGAGATGAAGCCGGCGGTGTTCAGGCCGGCCGCCTGGTCGCGCACGCGCTGCATCATCGGCAGGCGCACCAGCGCCTGGATGCCGGACAGGAAAATGTCGCCTTTGATCGCGGTGTATTTGTCGTCGAGGCTCACGGACGTGAGGCGGGATGGGGCGGCGGCGTCGTCTCTGGCGGACGTTGCTGGGCCGTGTGCCGTGGTATCGGGCATGGTGGTGTCTCCGGTTTTGTGTCAGATCGCGCCCAAACTAGGTGGCGCCGGGTAGGCGCGCCAGGATCAGGCCATGGGCCGCATGGTTAGCGGCGGTGCAGATATTTTAGGCTTAAAAATCTGCTTTGTAGCGGAGTATGGGCGCGAGTTGACGTATACGGAAATACGGAATGCCGATAGGGGTATAAGAAAAAGTGATGGCCTCGCGGCGGCGCTCAGGCGATGACGGTCGCGCCCGGCCAGGTGCCGCCCGCGCACAACTGCGCGCTGACCTGTTGCACCAATCGGCTGACCGCCGCCGCCGCGTTGGTCAGCGGAATGTTCTTGGACGCGCACAGCACGACCGTGCGGGAAATCGACGGGCTGTGGATGCGGTGGGCGCGCATGGCGCCCCGTTCGAGCTCGTCCAGGACAGGCGCCGACGGCAGGATGGTCGCGCCCATGTCGGCCAAAATGGCGGACTTGAGGATGGCGATGGAGTTGATCTCGATCACATTGCCCAGCGCCAGCCCGGCCTGGCGCGCCACGCTTTCGATGCGCGGCCGCACGCCGTGCTGCAGGCCCGGCAGGATCAGCGTCGTGTTCAGCGCCTGGGTCAGTGTGAGCGCTTGCTCACCTTTCGCGTAAGTGGCGTCGGCGCGGCAGATGAATTGCAGCTCCTCTTCCGCCAGCGGCGTCGTGGCGAACTGGGCCAGCTGGCCGTCGTCGAACAGCACGGCCAGGTTGACGCGGCCGGACTTGAGCTGGTCGCTCAGGTTGCCGGTCAACTCCTCCGTCAGTTGCAGGGTGATTTCGGGATACTGGGCGCGCGCGGCCGTCAGCAGCGGCAGCGCCAGCGCGCCGGAAATGCTGTGCGGTAGCCCCAGCGTGACGCTGCCGCTGGGGCGCTCGGCCGACTGCGCCACGGCCGAGCGGGCATCCGCCACCTGCTTGAGGATGGCTTGGGCGTGTTCGTAGAAGATCTTGCCGGCATCCGTGCTGAGCACGCCTTGGGCGGAACGATGCAATAACTGCACGCCCAGCTCCTCCTCCAGTTGCCGCAATTGTTGCGTTAGTGCCGGTTGCGCAACATGTAGTACAACAGCCGCCCGCGACAGCGAACCGTGGTCTACTATAGCTACAAAGTAACGAAGTTGGCGTAATTCCATAAATTGCTAGCGCTGTTAACCTGGACAAAACAAATGGTAGCACCTGTAAATCTGATCCTGACAGGAAACTATTTGCTATACTGGCATCAGCCCTTTCCGCTGTTTCCAGCCTCTTCAAAGTGGGTACCGGTATGTTAAAGAAAGTCGACGCTTCCCAGTTAAAAGTGGGCATGTACATCCATGACCTGAGTTGCGACTGGATGACCCACCCGTTTGTCCGCAACCGTTTTTTGCTGACCAGTGAAGACGAAATCCGCAAAATCATCAATGCCGGCATCCATGATGTTGTCATAGACAACTCCAAGGGGCTGGACGTGCAGGATGCCCCGTCGGTCGATGAAGCGCAGGCGGCAACCGAACGCGAAATCGTGGAGATCGTCGCCAAGGCGCCGGTCGTCACCCGTGTTTCGCTGGGCGAGGAGATGCAGCGCGCCGTGCAGATCCGCCACCAGGCGTCGACCCTGGTGCGTACCGTGATGCAGGATGCGCGCCTGGGCAAGGCCATCGAACTCGATCAGGTTCAGCCGGTGGTGCAGAATATCACCGAATCGATCTTGCGCAATCCAGGCGCGCTGGTCGGTTTGCTGCGGATCAAAAACAAGGACGATTACACGTTTTTGCACTCGGTGAGCGTGTGCACGCTGCTGGTGGCCTTCTGCCGCTCGCGCGGCATGGATCCCGAGATCACCCACCAGGCCGGCTTGGGCGGGCTGCTGCACGACACCGGCAAGGCACTGGTGCCGGACGCCATCCTGAACAAGCCCGGTCCGCTGACGGACGAGGAATTCGCCATCATCAAGCGCCATCCTCAGGACGGCTACAACATCCTGCTGAAGTCGCCCGAGGTCGGCCCGATTCCGCTGGACATCACGCTGCACCACCACGAGCGGCGCGACGGCAGCGGCTATCCGAACAAGCAGGAAGGCGACGGCATCAGCGAATTGGCGCAGATGGCGGCCATTGTTGACGTGTACGACGCAATTACAGCGGATCGTTGCTATCACAAGGGCATGTCGGCTGCGGCGGCCCTGCGCAAGATCTATGAATGGAGCAAATTCCACTTCAATCCGAAGTACGCGCAGGAATTCATGCGTTGCGTGGGGATCTATCCGGTCGGCACCATGGTGATGCTGGAGTCGGGGCGGCTGGGTGTTGTAATTGAGCCACACGAGACCAACTTGCTGGCGCCCAAGGTCAATGTGTTCTTCAACACCAAGAAAAATCTCTACATCAAGCCGGAAACCGTGGATTTGTCGCGCGGGCTGGGTTTTGGCGGCGGCGACAAGATCGTCGGCCACGAATCGCCCGCCAAGTGGAACGTCGACCCGATGCGCTTCCTGACCCTGGCGTAAAACCTAGAAGAATTCGGCCGTATCGTTGGATTCGATGGCGTGCAGCAGGCCGCCATCGACCAGTTCGTCGTAATGGCAGGCCAGGTTGCGGCCGTGGCTCTTGGCGTAGTACAGCGCCTGGTCGGCATGCCCCAGGATGATCACCGGCGCCTCCAGCGCGCTGATGCTGACAAAGCCCACACTCACCGTCACCTTGCCCACTTGCGGGAAATCATGCGAGGCCACGTTCATGCGGAAGCGGTCGATGATCTTCTTGGCGTTGTCCAGGGTGGTCGAGCGCAGCAGCACGACGAACTCCTCGCCGCCGAAACGGAACACGCGGTCTTGCGCGCGGAACGAGGAGGTGAGCAGGTTGGCGATCAGGATCAGCACCTCATCGCCGTACAAATGGCCGAAACGGTCGTTAACGTGCTTGAAATGGTCGACATCGACCACGGCCAGCCATTGCTTTTCCTGCTCGTGGTGGCTGCGGCGCTCCGGTTCGCCCGGCAGCGTGACGGAATCCTGTTCGGTGCTGGCGGCCAGCATCTTGGCCAGCTGGTCGTCGAAGGTCTTGCGGTTGAGCAGGCCGGTCAGCGAATCGCGTTCGCTGTAGTCCAGCAGGTTCTGGAAGTTGCGGTAGACGCTGACGATGCCGCCGATGACGTGGATGGTGTCGCTGGTGTACGGCGTCGGATTGACGATTTCCAGGCAGGTGTCGGCCTTGTCGCCCAGCCAGATCGGCAACCACAGCGTGTGTTCGCCCGCCTCGTTGGCGACGTCGGCGCCCGATTCGTGGTTGGCGATGCACTCGGCCAGGGCCGGGAAGCTTTCGATGGGTTCGCCGGGATTGTGCAGGTCGGAACTGTCGACCATGCGCGCGGCCTCGCCGGCGCAGATGATGGCGCGCGGCCGCACGAAGACCTTGCCCCTGACTGTGGCCAGCGTCAGTACGCGGGCCTGGCTGGCGCGGGCAAGCTCCTGCACCGCCGAGATCACGGAGATGTCGAGCATCGTGTGATCGCGGTGGCCGGTCATGTCCACCATGTGTTTCAGTAGGGAATCCATTTTCTTCTCTGGAAAATAATCACACAACCTTGTGTCTAGCCACGTTTCGTTCACGCCTATCAAGCCAATCTCTTTGATAGTCAGGCGCACAGTGAAGCTGCAACACGGGGCCTTTCCAAAGAACAGCTAAGCAGGATAATAGCTTTTTGCAATCAAGGCAATTCATGTGTGCGAAAAAAAACTTTCCTTGCATCGGAATGCGACCTTTTTCCGACAGCCGGGTAACCCCGTCCAGCCTACCCGCCGGGAAACTGATGCAGTTTGACATAAGCCAGCCGTGATGTGTGTCCCGTGCGCAGATTTTCCTCCACTCATGAAAATAATGCCACACGGAAAACTTGCGTCACGTCAACTCTCGGAAAACTCCGATCCGTATAGTAATCCTTAATGGCCCGGGAACCGGTGATTGGGCAGTCCGCCGGCCCGTGCCAGGGGTACTTTTTAACTTCATCCAGAGGAGTAAATCATGAACTCGCTTATTGCAGCGGCAAAAGTGTTCGTGCAGGACGAGGACGGGATCACGGCCATCGAATACGGCCTGATCGCGGCAACGATGGTGGCGGCGGTGGTCACCGCCTTCGCTTTCTTGACGCCGGTGCTGACCAACGCCTTCAGCAACATCGCGGCCAAGATCACCGCCGCGACGTAACCACCAGGCTTTCCGGCCGCGGTTGGCTGGAAAGCCTTACGTTGGAGACTCTTCTCATGTCGATAGCGCTCGAAGTCATCTTGATCTGCCTTGTGGCGCAAGCGGCCGTCACCGACCTGGCCCTGCGCAAGATCCCGAACGTATTGGTGCTCAGCGGCCTGCTGCTGGCGCTGCTGTTGCACCTGCTGGGCGGCCTGCACTGGGCGCCGCTGACGCACTGGATGGCCGGCGCCTTGGCCGGCTTTTTTTTATTCCTGCCTCTATATCTGTTGCGCGGCATGGCGGCTGGCGACGTCAAGCTGATGGCCATGGTCGGCGGGTTTGTCGGCCCGCTGATGGCCGTGAAGGTGGCCATGCTGGCCGCGCTGATCGGCGGCGTGATGGGCCTGCTGATGCTGATCTCCAGCGGCCGCTGGCGGGAAGGCTGGCGCAACGTGGCCGCCATCTGCAAGCCGCTGCTGTTGCGCAGCCTGGGCGTGCCGCTGCAGGCGGTGCCGCTGGCCCCGGGCGCCAGCGTGGGCGGCATCCCCTACGGTCTGGCGATCGCGCTGGCCACGATGGCGACTGTGGCACTTGCACATCGCTAACGTTCCGCCTGCCGCGCCTTTGCTGCGCGTCAATATCCACAAAGCATGGGCCGATAGACTTGATTCCTCAACGTAACTAATCCACCGCTGGAGATCGTCATGCTCGCCGTCGAAACGCCTACCTCCGCCCTCCATGCCGATCCCGCCGCGGTGCTGCCGTTACAGCCGAAATCGGTGCGCGACACCGGCTTGACGCAGCAGATGATCGTCGAACTGATCGCCAAGTCCATCCTGGTCGGCGGCAAGATCCACCTGCCGGTGCTGACCACGCGGCTGCACCTGTCGATCAACGTGCTGCGCGAGGCGCTGGAGTTCATGGTGGCCGAACACGTGGCCGAAGTGGCCTGGCGCGGCGAGTCGGACATCGACGTGCAGTACCAGCTGACCTCCGCCGGCCGCTTGCGCGCCAGCGCGTGGATGGACCGCTGTCCCTACATCGGCCCCGCGCCGGTGACGCTGGAGGCCTACCGCGCCATGGTCGAATGCCAGGCCGCCCAGGCGCCGCAGCTGTGCGCCGACGAACTGGCCGCCGAATTCGCCGACGACTTCCTCAGCCCCGCCGTGCAGCGCATGCTGGGCGCGGCCATGTACGCCGGCCGCACGGTCCTGCTGCATGGCCCGTCCGGCGGCGGCAAGTCGGTGCTGGCGCGCCGGCTGGGCAGCCTGCTGCAGGGCGTGATCGCGGTGCCGCATGCGCTGGTGGTGGGACAGGAGATCGTCCAGGTCTACGACGCGCTGCTGCACCGCGCGCCGTCGCCGCAGCATCTGCGCCAGTTGCGGCCGGCGCAAGAGCGCCGCAGCAGCGATCCGCGCTGGGTGCTGTGCCAGCGTCCCGTGGTGGCGCTGGACGCGGACCTGAGCGCCGACATGCTGGAGCTGCAACCGGACAGCCATAACGGTTGCTATCGCTCGCCGCCGCAGCTCAAGGCCAACAACGGCCTGCTGATCGTCGATGACCTGGGCCGCCAGCGCCTGGCCGCCGCCGATCTGCTGAACCGCTTCTCGCAGGCGCGGGAGCTGGAGCGCAGCCAGCTGGCGCTGGTCGGCGGCTTCCACTTCAGCGTACCGTGCCGCATGCAGCTGGTGTTCGCGACCAGCCTGGCGCCGGAAGCGCTGCTCGACGCCTCGGCGCTGCGCCGCGTCGGCTACAAGATTCCGGTCGGGCCGCTGGACATGGCCAGCTACCGCACCTTGTTTCGCCAACAGTGCGTCAGCGCCGGCGTGACGTTCGATGAAGCGGCGCTGCGTTACCTGGTCGACGAGCTGCACGCGGGCAGCGGCCTGCCGCTGCTGGCCTGCTATCCGCGCGAGATCGTCGGCCGCATCAACGACTTCGCCGGCTTCCTGGGTGAGCCGGCGCGCTTGAGCGTGGAGACGCTGGACCAGGCCTGGACCAGCATCTTCGCCGCCGGCGCACTGGCGCCGGCCTATGGGCGGGCAGCATGAACAACCGGCGCGCGTTGATGATGATGGCGCTTGCCATCGTCCTGGGGCTGGTGGCGGTGGTGCTGGCCTCGCGCTGGCTGCTGCACCAGACGCCGGCATCGGCCAACAAGATCGTCGTCGCGGCCACGGATGTAAGCCTGGGCCAGCGTTTGACGCCGGAGACGCTCAAGGTGATCGACTGGCCGGCCGAGAGCCTGCCGCGCGGCGCCATCCGCGACGGCACCAAGCTGGCGGGCCGCGTGCTGAAAACCAGCGTGCTGCGCGACGAGCCCCTGACCGAGGCCAAGCTGGCGCCGGCCGGCACGCTGGGCGGCCTGTCCGCGCTGATCTCGGAAGGCAAGCGCGCCATCACCGTGCGGGTCAACGACGTGGTGGGCGTTGCCGGTTTCGCGTTGCCGGGGAATTTTGTCGACATCATCGTCAACACGCAGGCCGCCGCCACCGGCAACGAGAACGCGATCTCCAAGATCGTGCTGGAACGGATACTGGTGCTGGCCGTGGCGCAGGAAGTGGGCCGCGACGAGACCAAGCCGCGCGTGGTCAACGCCGTGACGCTGGAGGTGACGCCGGCGCAGGCCGAGAACATCGACCTGGCGCGCAGTGTCGGCACGCTGTCGCTGGTGCTGCGCAACCAGGTCGATCCGCGCCCCGGCGTGACCGACGGCGCCACCAAGAGTACCTTGCTGGGCATCGCCAAGGCGCAAGCTCCGGCGCCGGCCGAACCGCCGGCGGCCGCGCCCAAGCCGCATGCGCAACTGGCACAGGCCGCGCCGCGCAGCCGGCCTTGCATCGGCGTGATCGCCGGCGTGCAGCGCACGCAGGAATGTCTGTGAGCGCGCCATGACGACACTACGATACGCGGCGCTGACCCTGGCGGTGGCGAGCCAGTGGCCGGCGGTGGCCGCCACCAACAACGCCGACTTGCCAGCACTGCTGGCGCGTCCGGCGGCGGCCTTGGCCGGCGCAGCTCCCGCACGCGCGGCGGCGGATATTGCGCCTCGCGAATCGGTGGGCCTGCGCTGCAGCGGCCAGGCGGCCACGCCGGGCAGCCTGACGCTCGCACTGGGCAAGTCGACGCTGATGCGCATGCCGGAAGCAGTGGCGGCGCGCAGCGTCGGCAATCCCGCCGTGCTGCAGGCGATGCTGGTGGCCCCCGACACGCTGTACGTGGTCGGCGCCGATATCGGCAGCAGCAATATGATCGTGCAGGGACGCAGCGGCTTGTGCAACGTGATCGAGGTGGTGGTCGGCATCGATCCCACCGCGCTGCGGAACGCGTTGGCAGCGCTGATGCCGGAGCAGAAAGACATCCACGTCAGCGCGGCCGGCGACACGCTGGTCCTCAGCGGCACGGTCGACGATGCGCCGACGGCGGCGCGGGTCCTGGAGCTGGCCTCCGCGTTTGTGCGGCGCCCGGCGCAGGCGCTGGAGACGGCCAAGGGCGAGAAGGGCGGCGCACAAACGCGGAGGCCAGCTCCAGGACC
>NZ_WWCX01000329.1:0-264 GCF_009857655.1 Duganella vulcania | reverse complement strand
GTTCCTTCTCCCGAGTTCTCTCAAGCGCCTTAGAATACTCATCTCGCCCACCTGTGTCGGTTTGCGGTACGGTCTCGTATGACTGAAGCTTAGAGGCTTTTCTTGGAACCACTTCCGATTGCTTCAGAACCTAAGTTCCTCGTCCCACTCCCTTGAATTACGCGCCCGGATTTGCCTAAGCGCCTTCTATGAAGCAGAAACTGACTATTCCAACAGTCAGACAACCTTCCGCGATCCGTCCCCCCATCGCATCATACGACGGTG
>NZ_WWCX01000328.1:0-264 GCF_009857655.1 Duganella vulcania | reverse complement strand
CACCGTCGTATGATGCGATGGGGGGACGGATCGCGGAAGGTTGTCTGACTGTTGGAATAGTCAGTTTCTGCTTCATAGAAGGCGCTTAGGCAAATCCGGGCGCGTAATTCAAGGGAGTGGGACGAGGCACTTAGGTGCTGAAGCAATCGGAAGTGGTTCCAAGAAAAGCCTCTAAGCTTCAGTCATACGAGACCGTACCGCAAACCGACACAGGTGGGCGAGATGAGTATTCTAAGGCGCTTGAGAGAACTCGGGAGAAGGAAC
>NZ_WWCX01000327.1:0-268 GCF_009857655.1 Duganella vulcania | reverse complement strand
AGTCTTACAAAACCGCCTGCGCACGCTTTACGCCCAGTAATTCCGATTAACGCTTGCACCCTACGTATTACCGCGGCTGCTGGCACGTAGTTAGCCGGTGCTTATTCTTCAGGTACCGTCATTAGCAGAGGATATTAGCCCCCACCGTTTCTTCCCTGACAAAAGAGCTTTACAACCCGAAGGCCTTCTTCACTCACGCGGCATTGCTGGATCAGGCTTGCGCCCATTGTCCAAAATTCCCCACTGCTGCCTCCCGTAGGAGTCTGGA
>NZ_WWCX01000326.1:0-276 GCF_009857655.1 Duganella vulcania | reverse complement strand
ACGCTGTCGCCTCGCTGAGCGTGAACCAGGTCAAGGCCCTGACCACCGCGCAAGTGGTGGCGCTGAGCACCGGCGAAGCCGCCGCGCTGAGCACCGCGCAAGTGGCCGCGCTGTCGACCAACGCCATTGCCGCGATGGAAACGGCTGATCTGTCGGCCGTCAAGACCGCCGCCATCGCCGCGCTGACCACCGCGCAAGTGGCCGCGCTGACCACCGGCCAGATCAATTCGCTGGCCACCGCCTCGATCGCCGCGCTGAGCACCGGCGGCATCGCCG
>NZ_WWCX01000325.1:0-288 GCF_009857655.1 Duganella vulcania | reverse complement strand
CCCGCGCCGCGCAGGCGCGCGCCGAACAGCTGGCCGGCGAGCTGCGCGAGGGCCAGGCCACGCTGCGGGTGCTGGCCGATGGCGCCCAGCGCAGCCAGGCGATGTTGCGCAGCATTCTGGATTCCACCGTTGACGGCATCCTGGTCGACAACCTCAAGGGCGGGGTGCTGAACGCCAACCGCCGCTTCCGCGAGCTGTGGAGCGTGCCCGAGCAGCTGGACTGGCAGGCCGACGGCGCCGCGCTGATGGCGCACATGGCGCAGCAGCTGCGCCATCCGGGCCAGGCCA
>NZ_WWCX01000324.1:0-290 GCF_009857655.1 Duganella vulcania | reverse complement strand
CCGCGCGGCAGGCCGCCAGCCCGTGATCGCCGGCCGTCGCGGTCACGTGCGCGCCCAGTTGCTTGAGCAGGGCGATGGCGATCATGCCCAGTCCGCCCGAGCCGCCGTGCACCAGCACCTGGCGGCCTGGCGCGCTGGCACGGGTCAGGCCGGCGCCGGCCAGCGCGCGGCACACGGTCAGGAAGTTGTACGGCAGCGTCGCCAACTGGGCCGGCGCGACGCGGGCCGGCTGCGCCAGCACGTGGCGCGCATCGACCGCCACGTGGCTGGCGTGGCTGCCGTCGCGAGAT
>NZ_WWCX01000323.1:0-296 GCF_009857655.1 Duganella vulcania | reverse complement strand
GGTTTGTCACCGGCAGTCTCATTAGAGTGCCCTTTCGTAGCAACTAATGACAAGGGTTGCGCTCGTTGCGGGACTTAACCCAACATCTCACGACACGAGCTGACGACAGCCATGCAGCACCTGTGTACTGGTTCTCTTTCGAGCACTCCCCAATCTCTCAGGGATTCCAGCCATGTCAAGGGTAGGTAAGGTTTTTCGCGTTGCATCGAATTAATCCACATCATCCACCGCTTGTGCGGGTCCCCGTCAATTCCTTTGAGTTTTAATCTTGCGACCGTACTCCCCAGGCGGTCTAC
>NZ_WWCX01000322.1:0-297 GCF_009857655.1 Duganella vulcania | reverse complement strand
CGGTTTGTCACCGGCAGTCTCATTAGAGTGCCCTTTCGTAGCAACTAATGACAAGGGTTGCGCTCGTTGCGGGACTTAACCCAACATCTCACGACACGAGCTGACGACAGCCATGCAGCACCTGTGTGCAGGTTCTCTTTCGAGCACTCCCCAATCTCTCAGGGATTCCTGCCATGTCAAGGGTAGGTAAGGTTTTTCGCGTTGCATCGAATTAATCCACATCATCCACCGCTTGTGCGGGTCCCCGTCAATTCCTTTGAGTTTTAATCTTGCGACCGTACTCCCCAGGCGGTCTAC
>NZ_WWCX01000321.1:0-298 GCF_009857655.1 Duganella vulcania | reverse complement strand
AGTAGACCGCCTGGGGAGTACGGTCGCAAGATTAAAACTCAAAGGAATTGACGGGGACCCGCACAAGCGGTGGATGATGTGGATTAATTCGATGCAACGCGAAAAACCTTACCTACCCTTGACATGGATGGAATCCTTGAGAGATTGAGGAGTGCCCGAAAGGGAACCATTACACAGGTGCTGCATGGCTGTCGTCAGCTCGTGTCGTGAGATGTTGGGTTAAGTCCCGCAACGAGCGCAACCCTTGTCATTAGTTGCTACGAAAGGGCACTCTAATGAGACTGCCGGTGACAAACCG
>NZ_WWCX01000320.1:0-300 GCF_009857655.1 Duganella vulcania | reverse complement strand
GAAGTGCAGTAATGCATTAAGCTAACTGATACTAATTGCCCGTACGGCTTGTCCCTATAACCTTAGCAGGTTGTGGTGAATGAGAAGTACGTTGTAACGTTCGTTGATACAACTTCATTACCTAAATTACTTACTAATTCCAGATTCTGGGCGACGCGAATGCGCGCAGCCCTTACAAGTCAATGCCTGATGACCATAGCAAGTTGGTCCCACCCCTTCCCATCCCGAACAGGACCGTGAAACAACTCTGCGCCGATGATAGTGCTGCAACCAGTGTGAAAGTAGGTTATCGTCAGGCTA
>NZ_WWCX01000031.1:0-63833 GCF_009857655.1 Duganella vulcania | reverse complement strand
AGCGGCAAGCCGGCACCTGCCGCCGGCGCCGAAGCCGATCCCGCGCTGCTCGCGCCCGGCAACGACATCCCGACCACGGCGCCCGGCGGGCGCTGGTCCTTCGTCAGCGGCAGCTCATACGCGGCGGCGCACGTGAGCGGCATGCTGGCGCTGATGGCGCAGCTGCAGCCGAAGGCCACGCCGGGACAGTTGCGGCGGCTGCTGCAACCAGGCGATGCGCTGAACGCTGTTAATATCGACGCATGCGCCACCATATCCCGCCTGCTTCGCCATTGCAGCTGTTCCTGCACCGCCGCCACGCTCACGCAACGCGGCGTGGGTCCGTGACGCTGCGCACCGCCGCCCTCGCCTGTTTAGCCCTGCTGCCCCTGCTGGCGTGGCGGCCCGCCGCCGCACAAGCCGACTTCAGCGGCAGCGTCGCGCTGCAATCGGATTACCGCTACCGCGGCCAGTCGCTGGGCGACGGCCGGCCGTCGCCGCAACTCACCCTCAACCTCGATAGCGCCAGCGGCTGGTACGGCGGCGTGTTCGCCGCCGGCACCTCGATCGGCGACCAGCGCGGCGCCAAGCTGCAGGCCTACGGCGGCTACGCGCTGCGGCTGCGCTCCGGCTGGAGCGTGGAGGCCGGCTGCAGCCGCGCCACCTACACCCAGCTGCATTCGGCCGACTACAACGAGTGCTACGCCGGCGCGTCGGGCGAGCGCCTGACCACGCGGCTGTATTACGCGCCGCGCTATTTCGGCGGCGCCGCGCGCGCGCTGTACGGCGAGCTCAACGTGTTCTACCCGCTCCATCCCAGCGTCAACCTGATCGCCCACGCGGGCCTGCTGCGCACGCTGCGCGGCCGGGACTGGCCGGCCACGCCGGCCAGTTCGCGCTACGACCTCAAGCTGGGCGCCAGCCTCCCGTTCGGCAACTGGAGCGTGCAGCTGGCGCGCGAGTACACGCGCGACGACGGCATCGGCTACTCCTACGTCCCCCAACGGCCCAGCCAGGCCTGGGTGCTGAGCACCACCTACGCTTTCTAGACAGGCAAATTCTCGCCGGCGGCCGGCAACCCGAGCGATCAACCGCACGGGCTGGACAGCCACGTCGATATGCGCTAACGCCACAGCCACGCGGCTTTCAAATCGTCCATGACAAAAAAAACTCGCCAAAAAGAGATTCATGAATTACAATGCTTTTGTCTTTCGGGAAATATAAGTTACTAATAACCAATATCACGGGGAATCACAAGAATGTATATCAAAAATCTGATCAAATCCGCCGCGCTCGTCGCCCTGCTGTCCGGCGCCAACGCCTTCGCCGCGCCAGTCGAACTGCTGATCAACGGCAGCTTCGAAGCCAACCACCAGTCGGCCAACACCTGGGCCAATTACGCCAACCTGACCGGCTGGACCGGCGGTGAGCACGGCATCGAGCTGCGCAACCACGTCGACGGCGTCGCCGCCCAGGGCGTGAACTTCGTCGAGCTGGACACCAACAAAAACAGCAGCATGTTCCAGTCCGTGCAGACCGTACTCGGCCAGCACTACACGCTGACCTTCCAGTTCGAGAACCGTCCGGGTGTGGCGCTCTCGTCGCAGGGCCTGTCGGTGGATTGGGGTGGTGCCGAGATCGCCCACGTCAACAACTCGCTGAACGGCGCCTGGGAAACCCGCAGCTACTCGCTGATCGGCGACGGCAGCGCGATGAAACTGAAGTTCATCGCCACCGGCACGTCGGACAGCTACGGCACCTCGCTGGACAACGTTTCGCTGACCACCGCCGTGCCTGAGCCGGAAACCTATGCCATGATGCTGGCGGGCCTGGGCCTGGTCGGTGTGGTGGCGCGCCGCCGCAAGGCCGCCAAGTAATCCGGACGCATGTCCATAAAAAAACGCCCTTCCGGGCGTTTTTTTCGTTTCAGGCGCTGATCCGTGCGCGCAGCGCTTCGACCGAGGCGCGCCATTCGGCGTAATGTTCGCTGTCGGCCCACAGCTCGCGCAACTCCGATTGCTCCGACAGGATGCGCTCGATGGCGCGGCCAGCCTTCTCCGCCAGGTCGGTGCGCACGCGGGCCTTGGCCTTGCGCGCGTCGACCCACTCGTCGACGGCCGCGCTGTCCTCGCCGCGCTCGCCGCCCTTGCCCTGCAGCCGCGCCAGCACTTCCACCGCCACCAGCGCCTCGGCCGCGAACGGCGCTTCCAGCATTTCGCCCGGGTGTTCCAGCGCCACGTCCAGCGTGTTTTCCACCGCCTCCAGGCTGCTGGTCTGCGCCAGGTCCTCGGCCCAATCCTGCGCGTAGTCGTTGCCGAACGCGTCCACCGCCCATGTTGCCATCACTGCTCCTGTATTGTTTCGTCCCGCATTCTATCAGCGCCGGTCAGCCCTTGACGATGGCCTTGGCCGCCGGTCCATCCTTCTGCGATTTGACGACCTGCATGGCGGTGGCGATCAAGCCGCTCATCTCGCCCAGGTTGGCCGGGATGATGATGGAGTTGTTGGTCTTGGCCAGCTGCGAGAAGGCGCCCACGTACTGCTCGGCCACCTTGAGGTTGACGGCATCCTCGCCGCCCGGCTCGCGGATTGCCGCGCCCACCTGGCGCAGCGCGGCGGCGTTGGCCTCGGCCAGCGCGACGATGGCGGCGGCCTGGCCCTGCGCGCGGTTGATGGCGGCCTGCTTGTCGCCCTCGGAGCGGGCGATCTGCGCCTCGCGCTCGCCGCTGGCGATGTTGATCTGCTCCTGCTTGCGGCCCTCGGAGGCGGCGATCAGCGCGCGCTTTTCGCGCTCGGCCGTGATCTGCGCCTGCATCGCGTGCAGGATTTCCTTTGGCGGCGTCAAGTCCTTGATCTCGTAGCGCAGCACCTTCACGCCCCAGTTGGCGGCCGATTCATCGATGGCGTTGACGATGGCGGTGTTGATATGGTCGCGCTCCTCGAAGGTCTTGTCGAGCTCCATGCGGCCGATCACCGAGCGCAGCGTGGTCTGCGCCAGCTGCGTGATGGCGGAGATGTAGTTGGACGAACCGTACGAGGCGCGCATGGCGTCGGTGATCTGGAAGTACAGGATGCCGTCCACCTGCAGCTGCGTGTTGTCCTTGGTGATGCAGACCTGCGGCGGCACGTCGAGCGGAATCTCCTTGAGCACGTGCTTGTAGGCGACGCGGTCGACGAAGGGAATCACGATGTTCAGGCCGGGGCCCAAGGTGGCGTGGTATTTGCCGAGCCGCTCGACCACCCACGCATGCTGCTGCGGCACGACGTTGATGGTCTTGAACACGAACACCAGGGCCAAAATGAAAATGATGAAGGTGACGTTGCCGAAGCTGATATCCATAAAACTCTCCAGTGGGTAAATCTCAAGCCGCCACGATCAGGCGGCTGCCGCGTACTTCACGTATCTTGTACTGCCCCGGCGCCGCCGCCGTCCCCGGCGCCAGTTCGACATCCCACAGCGCGCCGCGGTACATCACGCGCGCCGCGCCGTCGTGCCAGGCCGGCACGTGCACGGTCTGGCCGATGTCCATGTTAACGTTGGGATCGTGCTCGGCGCGGGTGCGGTTGACCAGCTTGCCGAAGCGGCTGCGCCGCAGCAGCATGGTGGCGCCGATGCCGACCAGCGCCGCGAACAAGGTCTGCAGAGCGGGGCCGAAACCCAGCGCCGCCGCCAGCGCGCCGGACACCAGGCCGATGGCGATCATCAGCAGATAGAACGTGCCGCTGAACAGTTCCAGGATCACGGTAACGCCGGCGGCCATCAACCAAAAACTCCAGTCAGCCATGATGCACTCCTCTCAGGTTTGAAAATGCAAAAACCCCCGCGTCCCGGTGCGGGCTGCGAGGGTTTTTGCTGCAAGGCGTATGGTATTGATAGTGTTATTTACAACTCAATTCGATAACTCCAGTCTAAACCAAAATACGCCCGCGTCAACACTTTATTACTTTTGCAGGGCTGCCAGCTTCTGCCAGGTGTCGATCACCGAGTCCGGGTTCAGCGACATCGATTCGATACCCTGCTCCATCAGCCAGACCGCGAAGTCCGGATGGTCGGAAGGACCCTGGCCGCAGATGCCGATGTACTTGCCGCGCGCGCGGCAAGCCTTGATCGCCAGCGCCAGCAAGGCTTTGACGGCAGGATCGCGCTCGTCGAAGTCCGCCGCCAGCAGCGCCATGCCGGAATCGCGGTCCAGGCCCAGGGTCAGCTGGGTCAGGTCGTTGGAACCGATGGAGAAGCCGTCGAAGTGGTCGAGGAACTGGTCGGCCAGCAGCGCATTCGATGGCACTTCGCACATCATGATCAGGCGCAGGTCGTTCTCGCCGCGAACCAGGCCGTTCTTGGCCAGCAGGTCGACGACCTTCTCGGCCTGGCCCAGCGTACGCACGAACGGCACCATGATCTCGACGTTGGTCAGGCCCATGTCGTTACGCACGCGCTTCATGGCCTGGCATTCCATTTCGAATGCGCCGGCAAAGTCGGCCGCCAGGTAGCGCGCCGCGCCGCGGAAGCCCAGCATCGGGTTTTCCTCGTCCGGCTCGTAGCGCGAACCGCCGATCAGCTTCTTGTACTCGTTGGACTTGAAGTCCGACAGGCGCACGATGACAGGCTTCGGCCAGAAGGCGGCGGCGATGGTCGCCACGCCTTCGGCCAGCTTGTCGACGTAGAAGGCTTTCGGCGAAGCGTGGCCGCGCGCGACCGACTCCACGGCCTTTTTCAGGTCGGCGTCGATGTTCGGATATTCGAGGATCGCCTTCGGGTGCACGCCGATGTTGTTGTTGATGATGAACTCAAGACGCGCCAAGCCAACGCCGCTGTTCGGCACCGACTGGAAGTCGAAGGCCAGCTGCGGATTGCCGACGTTGAGCATGATCTTGGTGGCCAGCTTGGGCAGCTCGCCGCGCGACACTTCGGACACTTCGGTTTCCAGCAGACCGTCGTAGATCTTGCCCTCGTCGCCTTCGGCGCAGGACACGGTCACGAAGGTGCCGTCCTTCAGCACTTCGGTGGCGTCGCCGCAGCCGACCACCGCGGGCACGCCCAGTTCACGGGCGATGATCGCCGCGTGGCAGGTGCGGCCGCCGCGGTTGGTGACGATGGCCGAAGCGCGCTTCATCACCGGTTCCCAGTTAGGGTCGGTCATGTCGGCGACCAGCACGTCGCCTGGCTGCACGCGTTCCATGTCGGCCGGGTCGTGGATCACGCGCACCGGACCGGCGCCGATCTTCTGGCCGATGGCGCGGCCGGAGGCCAGCACGGTGCCGGTGGACTTGAGCTTGAAGCGCTGCTGCACGTCGGTCGCCTTCTGCTGCGACTTCACGGTTTCAGGACGCGCCTGCAGGATGTACAGCTTGCCGTCGCGGCCATCCTTGCCCCACTCGATGTCCATCGGACGGCCGTAGTGGTTCTCGATGATGACGGCGTACTTGGCCAGTTCCACCACTTCGGCGTCGTTCAGCGAATAGCGGTTGCGCATCTCGACCGGAACGTCCACGGTCTTGACCGAACGGCCAGCCTTGGCTTCGTTGGTGAACTCCATCTTCAGCAGCTTGGAGCCGATGTTGCGGCGGATGACAGGCGATTTGCCTTTTTCCAGCATCGGCTTGTGGACGTAGAATTCGTCCGGATTGACCGCGCCCTGCACCACCGTCTCGCCCAGGCCATAGCTGGAGGTGACGAACACCACGTCCTTGAAGCCGGACTCGGTGTCGATGGTGAACATCACGCCGGCCGCGCCCAGGTCGGAACGGACCATGCGCTGCACGCCGGCCGACAGCGCCACTTCAGCGTGGGTGAAGCCCTTGTGCACGCGGTACGAGATGGCGCGGTCGTTGTACAGCGACGCGAACACGTGCTTCATCGCGTCGAGTACGTTCTCGATGCCGACCACGTTGAGGAAGGTTTCCTGCTGACCGGCGAACGAAGCGTCCGGCAAGTCTTCGGCGGTGGCCGAGGAGCGCACGGCGAACGACATCTCGGTGCTGGAATCGGCCACCAGCTGGTGGTAGAAAGTCTCGATTTCCTGTTGCAGGCGTGGCTGGAACGGGGTTTCGACGATCCATTGTCGGATCTCGGCGCCCGCTTGCGCCAGCGCGCGCACGTCGTCGATGTTCAGATCGGCGAGGCGGTCGGCGATGCGGTCGGCCAGCGGCTTGCCGCCGTCGACGCTGTGCGACAGGAAGTCGCGGAAAGCCTGGGCCGTGGTGGCGAAGCCGCCCGGAACCCGCACGCCGGCGCCGGCCAGCTGGCTGATCATTTCGCCTAATGAGGCGTTTTTACCGCCGACGGATTCGACGTCCGTCATGCGTAAATGTTCGAACGATGCGACGTATACCGCTCCGTTACTCTGCTCCTTCAATGCTGCGTTGGACATAATGACACCTTTTTGATGATAGAAATCTTCCAGCGAGGCGCAGACTTTGTTTCTTGTTATTCTGGTCGTCGTGCAGCACAATCTTACCTATGGCGCCCATTCTACAGCCTGCGGCCCAAATTGACGATTCACAATAACGACAGGCCAACATTACATGACACTAGAACAACGTCCTCCCCTGCCCACGGTGGCCCGCACGGTCTTCTTCGTTTCCGACGGCACCGGCATCACGGCAGAAACCTTTGGTCACTCGGTATTGACCCAATTCGAGTTGCGTTTCCGCCAAATCCGCCTGCCATTCATCGATACACTTGATAAAGCGCACGACGCGGTACGCAAGATCAACGAGGCGTTTGAAACCGATGGTCAACGTCCGATCATCTTCTCGACGCTCGTCAAGACCGAGCTGTCGGACGTGATCCGCCAGTGCAAGGGCATGTACATGGACATGTTCCAGACTTTTGTTGCGCCGTTGGAACAAGAGTTGGGCGCCAAGTCGACCCACACCATCGGCCGGTCGCACAATATCGTCGACAGCGAGGAGTACAAGAACCGCATCGAGGCGATCAATTTCTCGCTGGCGCACGATGACGGCCAATCGCACAAGAACCTGTCGTCGGCGGACGTGATCCTGGTGGGCGTGTCGCGCTCGGGCAAGACGCCGACCAGTTTGTACCTGGCGATGCAGTACGGGATCAAGGCGGCCAACTATCCGCTGATCCCGGACGATTTCGAGCGCGGCAAGCTGCCGTCGTCGCTGTACGAGTTCAAGTCCAAGATTTTCGGCCTGACCATCACGCCGGAGCGCCTGTCCGAGATCCGCAACGAGCGGCGCGCCGGCAGCAAGTACGCGGCGCTGGAAAACTGCCGCTACGAGGTCAACGAGGCCGAGATGATGATGAAGCGCGAAGGCATCCGCTGGCTGTCCTCGACCACCAAGTCGATCGAGGAGATTTCCACCACCATCCTGCAGGAGATCAAGCCTAACCGGCGCGAGTACTAAGATGCGGCCGGCGGTGCGGTTGATGGCGATGCTGGCGGCACTCGCGCTGGCATCGGCGGCGTGGGCGCAGTCCGGCGCGCAGTCCACCGCCTTCGTGCACGTCAACGTGGCCCCGATGGACAGCGAGCATGTGCTGCGCGACCAGACGGTGCTGGTCAAGGATGGCCGCATCGAGGCTATCGGCGCGGCTCTGGCGGCGCCGGCCGGCTACCGCGTCGTCGACGGCCACGGCACGGCCTGGGTTTCGCCCGGCCTGGCCGACATGCACACCCACTCCGAAACCCGCGACGACCTGGCGCTGTACCTGTCGAAGGGCGTGACCACGCTGCTCAACATGGGCGGCGCCCGCCCCAACCTGGTGGACAGCATCGTGCCGGCGGTGGCGCGCGGCGCCCTGCCCGGTCCTCACGTCTACGCCAGCCTGATGGTCGACGGCACGCCCGACTACAACGGCCTGCAGGTGAAGACGCCGGCGCAGGCGCGGGCGGTGGTCGACCTGGCCGCCGCCAACGGCTATGACTACATCAAGGTTTATACCGGACTGGCGCCGGAGGTGTTCAGCGCGCTGGTGGGCCACGGCGTGACGGCCGTGCGGCTGGAGCGCCAACTGGCGCAAGGCCAGGTGATGGTCGCCCACCTGGAAGAACTCTTTTATACCTTTTTCACCCCGCCCGGCGCGCAGGAAACCGACGTGCCGCCCGATGAGGCGCGCATTCCGGAGGCGGTGGCGCTGGCCAGGCGCCACGGCGCGGCGGTGATCGCCGACGTGGTGACCTACCACGCCATCGCCAGCCAGATCGGCCATCCCGAGGTGGTACGCGCCTTCCTGACCGCGCCGGAGACCGCGTACCTTTCGCCGTCCGACATGCAGGCCTGGCGCCGCAGCGGCTACGCCGGCAAGTCGGCGCGGCTGGAGGCCAAGCTGGCCTTCCTGCGCAAACTGGCCAAGGCGATGGCCGACGGCGGCGTCGAGCTGCTGTGCGGCACCGACGCGCCATCCATCCCCGGCCTGGTGCCGGGCTACTCGCTGCACGACAATCTGGCCGAACTGGAAGGCTCACACCTGAGCCGCTACCAGGCGCTGGCGACGGCCGCCAGCGCGCCGGGCGCCTTCATCGCCCGCACCAAGGGCGGCGTGCGGTTCGGCCAGGTGGTGGCCGGCTATCGCGCCGACCTGCTGCTGACCGAGCACAATCCGCTCGACGGCCTGTCGACCTTGCGCGCGCCCCTGGGCGTGATGGCCGAGGGGCGCTGGTACGACCGGCCGGCGCTCGCCGCGCTGCTGGCCGGCGTGCGCGCCAGCTACCGGCCCGACTAGGCTAGACGATCGGCGGATCGGTTTCGCGGGCGTAGACACGGTGACGCACCAGCGCCGCTTCGAACCGCACCAGCGCCGCGGGCCCCTCGCCGCGTTCAGCGATGATGACGCCGGGGTCCGGCTCACCATCCGGCAGCACCTGCGGGATGCCCGCCGCGTGCAGCAGTTGCCCGCCATTGCCGACAGCTAGCAGCGGCTTGTCGTGCCGGTACTGCAGCCGCACGAACTCCAGCGCCGCCACATCGCGGTTGAGCGGCGTCCCGCCCGGCGTGTCGCTGCCCGGTGCGTCGGCCGCCAGGCCGGCGTAGGCGTCGTCGCGGTCAGGCACGATGGCGCCATCCCACAGCACCGACGGCCCGGTCTCGAAGCTGATCTCCACATCCAGGTCCGTGCCGGGCAGCTTGCCGATGCGCTCCCCGACCAGGCGCGGCACGGCGCCGCCGTCCAGCAGCGCAGCGTACACCTCCCGCACCTGCGCCGCGTCCACGCCGGGCGCCACCAGCAGCGCCACCTTCAACGTCCGGATGCCGGTGGCGCCGGGACGGCTGAACAGTGACAGCGCCGGCGACAGAGGATAGTCGTGCATCGGCAAATCGGTGGACAGCGGCAGCGGCGGCGGCACCTCCATGCCCAAACCGGCGGCCACGCCGGCCGCCAGCCGCTGGTCGACATTGACCAGCCCCGCCAGCATGCGCCGCCGGATCGCCGGCGTTTGCACCCGCGTCAGCTCGAAGCGGAAGCCGGCGATGATGTGATTCTGCTCCACCGGCGTCTGGCTCTTCCAGAACAGGCGCGCCTGCGAATAATGGTCGGCGAACAGCTCCGGCTTGCCGCGCACCTTGCTGGCCTGCTGCGGCTCGGGGAAGCTGACGAAACCCTTGGCGCCTGCCTGGAACGGACAGCCGCCCGCCAGCGAATTGGGCTCGTAACTCACCCGGCCACGATTAACCGACTGACGGTGCATGCCGTCGCGCTGGTTGTTGTGGATCTGCGCCAGCGGCGTGTTGATCGGGATCTCGTGGAAGTTGGCGCCGCCCAGGCGCGAGATCTGGGTGTCGATGTAGGAGTGGATGCGGCCTTGCAGCAGCGGATCGTCGCTGAAGTCGACGCCCGGCACCACATGCGCGGCGCAAAAGGCCACCTGCTCGGTCTCGGCGAAGAAGTTGTCGGGATTGCGGTCCAGGACCATGCGGCCGATGGGCTGCACCGGCACCATCTCCTCCGGCACGATCTTGGTCGGGTCGAGGATATCGAAGGGGAATTGCGCCGCCTGCTCGGCGCTGAACAGCTGCACGCCCAGCTCCCACTCGGGGAACTGGCCGGCCTCGATGGCCTCCCACAGGTCGCGTCGATGATAGTCCGGATCGGCGCCGGCCAGCCGCGCCGCCTCGTCCCATACCAGCGAGTGCGTGCCGGCCATCGGCGTCCAATGGAATTTGCAGAACACCGAGGCGCCCTGCGCGTTCACCAGCCGGAAGGTGTGCACGCCGAAGCCCTGCATCATGCGGTAGCTGCGCGGGATCGCGCGGTCCGACAGGTGCCACATCAGCATGTGGGTGATCTCGGGGGTGAGCGAGGCGAAGTCCCAGAAGGTGTCGTGCGCGCTGGCCGCCTGCGGCATGCCGTTGTGCGGCTCCGGCTTGACCGCGTGGATCAGGTCCGGGAACTTCATCGCATCCTGGATGAAGAACACCGGGATGTTGTTGCCGACCAGGTCCCAGTTGCCTTCGTCGGTGTAGAACTTGACGGCGAAACCGCGCACGTCGCGCACCGTGTCGGCCGATCCGCGTTCACCGGCCACCGTCGAGAAGCGCACGAACACCGGCGTGCGTTTGCCGGCAGCCGCCAGCAGCGAGGCGCGCGTGATGGGACTGTGGTCGCCGTAGCTTTCGAAGTAGCCGTGGGCCGCCGAGCCGCGCGCGTGCACCACGCGCTCGGGGATGCGCTCATGATCGAAATGGGTGATCTTCTCGCGCAGGATGAAGTCTTCCATCGCGGTGGGGCCGCGCAGGCCAATCTTGAGGCTGTCCTGGTTGTCGGCCACCTTCACGCCCTGGTTGGTGGTCAGTTCGCGGCCGCTGTCGTCCACCCGTACGCGGTCCAGCGAGCCATCCAGCGGGTTGTTGCCGATGTTGGGATGGCCCTCGCCGTCCTTGGGCGAAGCCACCGTCTCCGTGCTGGTGCTGGCGGTGGCGAAGGCGCTCGACGGTGTACGCGTTTCGCCCAGGTGCGGCGTGAAGGCGGCGTCGCCGTATTCCAGTGGCTTGGTTTCGTTGAAGGGCATCGCGGCGGCCAGCTGCTCGTCGCTGGTGACCTTTTCCAGCAACTGCGCGGCAATCGGGTTCGGAGGACCGAGCCGCGACGGGTGCGGCGGGTCGGCGGGCCCGGCCACCGTGCTGAGAATGGAACCGGCGCCGTCTACCGCGCCGCCGTTGTCTTTGGGATTAGCCATGTCGCACCTCGTCTGAATATCGCGCCGGCCCGGATGGACGGCCGCGATTCAGTGTGCGTTTCTTGCGCGGGCAGGTGTTTGACGGCGCTCAAGCGAGCTCGGCATGCCGTGATCAGGCGAAAAACCTCGGATCGTAGATCCAGCGCCTGATCGTAGTCGCGGCAATGGAGGCTATATCCGGATGACGCGGATTAATCATTGGCGCCGGCGCCGGTCGGATCATTGGCCGTATAGGCAAGCGCCTCGACGGCGATACGCCACAAGGACGTGGTCATGCATAGGCTCCGCTCTGCATCATGGAAAGCAATTCAGCGACCAGTTTTTGCCCTTCGAACGTGTCCAGGTAGCTCGCCGGCGTCGCGCCGCCGAGCGCCGGCAGCGGCTTGGCCAGCCAGCCCGCCAGCCAATGCTCCGCGTCAAAACCAGTCGGATCGCCGGATGAGACAAGCCGCCGCGCGTCAGAAGAAGTGTTGCCAGTCGGCCAGCCAGGCCGGGAATTCCTCGACCGGCATCGGCTTGGCGATGTAGTAGCCCTGCGCGTAGGTGCAGCCCAGCCCTTGCAGGAAGTCCCAATCCTGCTTGGTCTCGACGCCGACCGCCACCGAGCGCCGGTCCAGGTTGCGCGCCAGCCCGAGGCAGGAGCGCAGCACCGTGCCGATGGCCTGCCGCTTGGACGCGCCGTCGACAAAGCTGCGGTCTATCTTCAGTTCGGAGAACGGGATGCGCGCCAGCAGCTGCAGGTTGCTGCGCCCCGTGCCGTAATCGTCGATGGCCAGGCCGAAGCCCTTCATGCGCAGGCGCAGCAGCCGTTCGAGGAAATGCGGGTCGGTGGTCAGCACCGCCGATTCGGTCATCTCGAAGGTGATGTAGTCGGCCATGATGCGATGGCGGTCCAGGCAGGCCGCGATCTGCTCCATGAACTGCGGATGCGCCAGCGTGCTCTGGTCGACGTTGATGGAAAACGAAATCGGTATGCCCTGGTCGTGCAAGGTACGGCAGGCCGCCACCGACTTTTCAATCATGCTCCAGTCGAGGAAATCGATGCGGCGGTTATCCTCCAGCGCCGGCATGAACGACGCCGGCCCAAGCACGCCATACAGCGGATGGCGCCAGCGCGCGAACATCTCCAGGCCCTTGACCTGCCCCGTCTCCAGTTCGATCTTGGGCTGGAAGTAGGGATCGAACTCGCGCATCTGCAAGCCCTGCCCCACTTCGGCAAACGAGATATGCGGCGCCTGCTCGCGCGTGGCGGCGCGGGCCTCGGACGGCTGCAGGTAGTCGGTGATGATCGCTTCCAGCCGGCTGCCGATCACCGGTTTGCCGATCGCGCCCAGCATGTTGATGCCGTAGGCCCCCGCCATCGTCTCCACGGAAAACAGCACCGCGTTCGACTGCGCGCCCACCACCACCACGCCCACGCGCGATTTGGCTTCGGACAGGCGGCGTATCAGCTCCAGCGCATCCATGCCCGGCAGCGCCAGGTCGATGATGGCGATGTCCACCGCCGGCGTGATGCCGGCGCTGAAGTGGCGCAGCGCCGTATGGCCATCGGGCGCCTGCGTGATCCGGCCCACGCCCAGGTGGACCAGGATATCGGCCAGCGCGTGGCGTTGTACCTGATCCCCTTCGGCTACCAGAAAGTGCAACTGCGCGATATCCATCGGCGGCTCCAATAAGGCTATTACCCTTGATTCTGCCTGACTTGCTCGAAAAAGCATACTGCCGCGCATGCGGCGACGTTCAGCGACTCCACCTGGCCCAAGTGGGGAATCACCACCTGATGGGTGGCCATGGACAGCAGGTCGTCCGCCACGCCCTGCCCTTCGTGGCCAAACAGCCACGCCACCGGCTGGCGCAAGTCGACGTCGTACAAGCGCTGGGTGGCGTAGCCGCTGGTGGCCAGGGAGGTCACCTTGGAGGCTGCGACCAGCTGCGCCAGGTCGACGTTCTCGAAAATATCGAGCACGAAGTGCGCGCCCATGGCCGCGCGCAGCACCTTGGGCGACCAGCAGAACGCCGATCCGGCGCTGCAGTACACCTGGGTGATGCCGGCCGCCGCCGCGCTGCGCAGGATGGAGCCGACGTTGCCCGGATCCTGCACGTTATCGAGCAGCACCGCCGACACGGCCAGCGGCTCGGTCACGGCGCGTTCCGGCGTCTCGATCAGGAACATCACGCCGACACCGTGTTCCACCTGGCTCACGGCGTTGTACAGCGCGTCCGGCAATCCCAGCACGTGCGCGTGCTGCGCCTCCAGCTGGCCGACGATGTCCATCACTTCCGGGTTGTGCAGCGCTGTTTCGCTGACGATGCATTGCTCCGGCAGGCCGCGCAGCTGCAAATAGGCCTGGCACAGGTGCACGCCGTCGAGCAGCGTGCGGCCGGACTTGCGGCGCGCCTGCGAACTGCCGGCCAGCTTGACCAGCTCCTTGTATTGCGCGTTGTCGCGCGAGGTGATGGTCTTCATGCGGCTCTCCCTGCGCGCAGCGCGAATTCCTCCAGCACCGCCCGCACCGGCGCGAACGAGCGGCGGTGCACCGGCGAGGCGCCATGCTCGCGCAGGCGCTCCAGGTGCAGCGCGGTGCCGTAGCCCTTGTGCTGGTCGAAGCAGTACTGCGGGTACTGCGCGTGCAGGGTCACCAGCGCGGCGTCGCGCGCGGTCTTGGCCAGGATCGAGGCGGCCGAGATGGCGTCGACCTTGTCGTCGCCGCCGATCACGGCGATGCTCTGGATCTTCATCACCGGGCAGCGGTTGCCGTCGACCAGGGCCAGCGTCGGCACGGTGCTCAGCGCTTCCACCGCGCGCCGCATCGCCAGCATCGACGCCTGCAGGATATTGAGCTTGTCGATTTCCTCTTCCGACGCCTCGGCGATCGCCCACGCCAGCGCGTTGGCCTTGATCAGCGGCGCCAGCATGTCGCGCTTGGCCTCGGTCAGCTTCTTGGAGTCGCGCAGGCCTTCGATCGGACGCGAGACGTCCAGGATCACGGCGGCCGCGTACACCGGGCCGGCCAGCGGGCCACGGCCCGCCTCGTCCACGCCGCAAATGATTTCATCGGGCGAGTCGGGCAGGAAGTCGAACAGGCCAGGGGTTGGGTTTTTCACTTTGATTCTCGATGATACGGTTAAGCTTTGATGACCTTGAGCACAGCGGCCGCGCTCTCCACCGCGCTGTTGCGCAGCAGGCTGTGATGCATGTCGGTGAAGCGCTCGACCAGCCGCAGGCGGTGCGGCGCGTCGCTCAGCTGCTTCCACATGGCTTGCGCCAGCGCTTCGGAATTGGCGGCGTTCTGCAGCAACTCGGGCACCAGGAACTCGCGCGCCAGGATGTTCGGCATGCCGATCCACGGCTGATAGTTAAAGTGGCGCAGGATCTGCCATTCCAGCTCCGCCATCCGATAGGCTATCACCATCGGCTTCTTGAACAGCGCCACCTCCAGCGACGCCGTGCCCGACGCCACCAGCACCGCGTCCGCCGCCGCGATCGCGGTGTGCGACTGGCCGTCGAGCAGCTGCACTTCGACGTCCTGCATGCCGGCCTGCGCCACCAGTTCGAGGAAGTACTTGCGCTGCCGTTCGCCCGCCATCGGCGCCACGAAGCGCAGCGAGCGGTCGCGCTGCTTGAGCAGGCGCGCCGCGCCGATGAAGGCCACGGTGTTGTACTTGATTTCGGACATGCGGCTGCCCGGCATGATGGCCACCACGTTGGCGTCCTCCGGCATGCCCAGCGCGCGCCGCGCACCAGCCACGTCCGGCGCCATCGGGATCACTTCCGCCAGCGGATGGCCGACGTAACTCACCGGCACGCCGGCCTGGCGGTAGATCTCCTCTTCGAAAGGAAACACCACCAGCATGTGCGACACCGCCCGGATGATCTTCTTGATGCGCCCACCGCGCCAGGCCCAGATCTGCGGCCCGATGTAGTGGATGGTCGGAATCCCGGCCGCCTTGAGCTGCTCTTCCAGCCCGAGGTTAAAGCCCGGATAGTCGGCGCCGATGAAGGCGGCCGGCCGCTCGGCCAGCAGCTGGTCGCGCAGCTGGTTCTGGATGCCCTTGATCTCGCGGTAGCGCGGAATCACGGCCAGCAGGCCGCGCACGGTCAGCTTGTCCATCGGCCAGTGCGATTCGAAACCCTGCGCCATCATATGCTCGCCGCCGATGCCGTGGAAGCGCGCATCCGGCAGGTGCGGGCGCAGGCCGGACAGCAGCCGCGCCGCCAGCAGGTCGCCCGACGGCTCGCCCGCCACCAGCGCCACCGACAGTGGCGCAGGCGCGGCGGCCGTCAGGTCAGCGGACGATGCCACGGCTGGCGATGTTGAGGAATTCGCGCATGGAGCGGATCTGCTCCGCCGCCGCCGGCATCGCATCCTCTTCGGCCTGCAATGCGACCTTGGCCTCTTCCAGCGTCAGGCCGGAGCGGTAGATCAGCTTATACGCGGTGCGGATGCCGTTGATCTGCTCGCGCGTGAAGCCGCGCCGCTTCAGGCCCTCGATGTTGACGCCGTGCGCCTGCGCCGGATTGCCGTTCAACAGAACGAACGGCGGCACGTCCTGCGTCAGCGAGGTGCTCATGCCGACGAAGGCGTGCGCGCCGATCTTGCAGAACTGGTGCACATTGGCGAAGCCGCTCATGATCACCCAGTCGCCGATTTCGACGTGGCCGGCGATCTGCGCGTTGTTCGAGAAGATCGTGTTGCTGCCGATCTGGCAGTCGTGCGCCAGGTGGACGTAGGCCGAGATCCAGTTGTCGTTGCCCAGCGAGGTCACGCCCTTGTCCTGCACCGTGCCGGTGTTGAAGGTGCAGAACTCGCGGATGGTGTTGCGGTCGCCGATGGTCAGGCGGGTCGGCTCGCCGTTCCACTTCTTGTCCTGCGGCGCGGCGCCGATCGACGAGAACTGGAAGAACTTGTTGTCGCTGCCGATGGTGGTGTTGCCCTCGATGACCACGTGCGGACCGACCACGGTGCGCGCGCCGATCACCACGTTCGGGCCGATCACCGAATACGGCCCCACCTCGACGGATTCGTCGAGCTGCGCCTTCGGATCGACGATGGCGGTGGCGTGAATCTTGGCCATGATTACTTCCCGGCTGGCTGGCTGGCGTCGGCCGCGCTGCGGATGGTGCACATCAGTTCCGCCTCGACCGCGGTCTGGCCGTCGACCGTGCCGACCGCCTTGTACTTCCAGATGCCGCGCGCCACGCGCAGGATCTCGACGTTCATCACCAACTGGTCGCCCGGCTCCACCGGACGCTTGAAGCGCGCGTTGTCGATGCCGACGAAGTACACCACCGAATTCTCGTCCGGCTTGATGTCCATGGTCAGGAAGGACAGGATGGCGGCGGTTTGCGCCATCGCCTCGATCATCAGCACGCCCGGCATGACCGGCTTGTGCGGGAAGTGGCCGTTGAAGAATTCCTCGTTGACGGTGACGTTCTTGATCGCCGTGATGGTCTTGCCCGACTCCCAGTCCAGCACGCGGTCCACCAGCAGCATGGGATAGCGGTGCGGCAGGTACTGCTTGATGGCGTGGATATCCATGCACTTCTTGGTGCAGGTGGATTCGGAGGTGACAGGGGTGGTTGTGGTCATGATTTTAGTTCTCGTCTTGATTCGTCAATGTTTTAATTGTTTTTTCCAGCGCGCGGATTTTATCGCGCATCGTCGACAGATTGCGGACGATGGCGGCAGATTTTTCCCATTCGCTGTTTTTGGCCAGCGGATAAAAGCCCGTGTACTGCCCCGGTTCCAGGATCGAGCGCGATACCATGCTGCCCGAGCCCACGTGCACCTTGTCGGCGATGGTCAAATGGCCCAGCACCATGGCGGCGCCGCCGAAGGTGCAGTACTTGCCGATCTTCGCGCTGCCGGCCACGCCGACGCAGCCGGCCATCGCCGTGTGCGCGCCGATGTGGCAGTTGTGGCCGATCTGGATCTGGTTGTCCAGCTTCACGCCGTCCTCCAGGATCGTGTCGGCCAGCGCGCCGCGGTCGATGGTGGTGTTGGCGCCGATGTCCACATCGTCGCCGATCACCACCCGCCCGGTTTGCGGAATCTTGATGTAGACGCCGCCCTCGTTGGCGAATCCGAAACCGTCGGTGCCGATCACGGCGCCGGAATGGATGATGCCGCGCTTGCCGATCACGCAACGCGCCTGGAAGGTCACGTTGGCGAACAAATGCGTGTCCTCGCCGATGACCGCGTCGCGGCCGATGTAGCAGCCGGCGTCGATCACCGCGCCCGCGCCGATCGTGGCGCCGCTCTCGATCACCACGCGCGCGCCCACATGGGCGCTGGCGTCGATGCGGGCGTCGTCCGCCACCACCGCGCTGGCGTGCACGCCGGGCGCCGGCACGATGGCCGTCAACGATTCGAAATACTGCGCCGCGCGGGCGAAATACACGTACGGATTATTGGTGACGATGCGCGCGCCGCCATAGCCGGCGGCGATAAAAGCGTCATCGGCGGCCGACACGATCAGTGCCGCCGCCTGGCTTTGCAGCGCTTGCGCGAGCAGTTTGCTATTGCTGAGAAAGCTGATGTGCGAAACGCCGGCGTCCGTCAGTGGCGCGATCCCGGTCACTTCCAGGTTCGCGTCCCCCACCAACTGCCCGCCGAGGCGTTCGACCAATTCCCCTAGTCGAGTGCCCATCGGGTGATCCAATCTTGATGTGTTTTACTTGTCTTTGTCCAGCGCGGCCAGCACCTTGTCGGTGATGTCGATGCGCGGGCTGGCCCAGACCGCATCCTGCAGCACGATGTCGAAGCCTTCCACCGCCGCCATCTGCTTGATGATCTTGGTGGCTTTTTCCGAGATCGCCTGGCGTTCCTCGTTGGTGCGCTGGTTCAGGTCTTCACGGAACTCGCGCTGGCGGCGCTGGTATTCCTTATCCAGCTCGAACACGTCGCGCTGGCGCTTGACGCGGTCGGTCTCGGCCAGCGCCGGCGCATCCTTCTCCAGCTTTTCCGACGCCGCCTTCAGGCGCGCGGCCATATCCTGCATGGCTTTCTCGCGGCTCTTGAACTCCTCCTGCAGCTTTTCGCCGGCCAGCTTGGCCAGCTTGGATTCGTTGTAGATGCGCTCAGGACTGAGCCAGGCGATGCGCGAGGCCGAGGTCTGGGCCTGCACCGGCGCCAATGCACACCAGCCCAGTGCAAGCACGGCGAGGGATTTGGTCAGGGTAGCGGACACAGTCTTCAACTTATTTCTCCGAGGTAAATATTAATACTCAATGGCATCAGGCACGCCTTAGAAGCCGGTACCCATCTGGAACTGGAAGCGTTCCAGGCGGTCGCCCGGCTTGGCGTTCAAAGGCTTAGCATAACTCAAGCGCAGCGGACCGACCGGAGAAATCCAGCTGATGCCCAGGCCCGACGAGTAGCGCAGCTCGGAAGCGCGCATCTTCTGGCCTTCCTGGTAGACCTGGCCGGTGTCGACGAAACCGAACCAGCGCAGGCTGCGGTCCTGGCCCGAGCCGGGGAACGGCAGCTGCAGCTCGGCGCTGCCCAGCAGGCGCGAGGCGCCGCCCAGCGCATCGCCGTACACCTGGTCGACCGCGCCCAGCGAGGAGCTCAGGTAGCCGCGCACCGAACCGATGCCGCCGCCGTAGAAGTTCTTGAACACCGGGTAGCTGCTGTCGCGCAGACCGTGGCCGTAGTCGATCTCGCCGCGCAACGCCAGCGTGACCTTGGAGAACAGCGGCTTGTACCACTGGTGCTCGTACACCGCGCGGTAGTACTTCTGGCGGCCGACCAAATCCAGCTCCAGGTTGGCGCGCTGGTAGCGGCCCACGGTCGGCGTCAGCGCCGAATCGCGGCTGTCGCGCGCCCACGCCGCCGTCAGCGGCACGGCGTTGGTGGTGGCGGTGCCGATGCCGTTGGTGTTGCCGGTGATGGTGGTGACGTAATCCTTGAAGCGCACCGGCGAGGTGGCGTCGGTGGTGATGCGCGAGCGCTCCAGGCCGATACCGAAGAACACCGTGTCCACTTCCGAGAACGGCACGCCGTAGCTGATGCGGCCACCCTGCTGGCGGATGGTGTAGCTGCCGATGTTGAGCGCCGGCGGCTGCTGCGTGCGCAGGTACACTTCATACGAGCGCGATACGCCGTCGTCGGTGTAGTAAGGGTCGGTCTGCGAGAACGACAGCGTGCGGCTGTACTTCGAGGTGTTGAACTCGATGCCGACGGTGGTGCCCGAACCGGCGAAGTTGGCCTGCTGGATCGCCGCCTGGAAGGTGAACTTCTCGGACTGCGAGAACGCGCCGCCGATCTGGAAGTTACCGGTCGGGCGTTCGACCACGGTCAGGTTGACGTCCACCTGGTCGGAGGTGCCCTGCGCTTCCGGCGTGTCGATGGTCACGTCCTTGAAGTAGCCCAGGCGGTCGACGCGGTCGCGCGAATACTTGATCTTGTTGGCGTCGTACCACGACGACTCGAACTGGCGGAACTCGCGGCGGATCACTTCGTCGCGGGTGGTGGTGTTGCCGGCGATGTTCATGTGGCGCACGTAGGCCCGCTTGCCCGGATCGATGAAGAAGGTGAACGCCACTTCGCGTTTCTTCTGGTCGATCTCCGGATTGGCGTTGACGTTGGCGAACGCGTAGCCGAAGGTGCCCAGGCGGTCCGAGATCAGCTTGTTGGTGGCGGTCAGGCGCTCGCCCGAATAGGTTTCGCCTGGACGCAGCAGCACCAGCGAACGCAGTTCCTCCTCGCGGCCGAAGGTCTCGCCCTCGAACTTGATGCCGGAGACCTTGTACTTCTCGCCCTCGGTGATGTTGATCGTGATGTAGATGTCCTTCTTGTCCGGCGTGATCGACACCTGGGTCGAGTCGATCTGCATCTCGATGTAGCCGCGGTTCAGGTAGTAGGACTTGAGCGACTCGATGTCGCCGGTCAGCTTGGTCTTGGAATACTGGTCGGCCTTGGTGTACCAGCTGAACCAGCCGCCGGTGTTGAGCGCCAGCTGGTCCTTCAGTTCCTTGTCCGAGAAGACCTTGTTGCCGACGATGTTGATCTGCTTGATCTTGGCGATCTCGCCCTCGTCCACCGCGAAGGTGACGTTGACGCGGTTACGCTCGATCGGCGTGACGGTGGTGACGATCTTCACGCCGTACAAGCCGTGCGACAGGTACTGGCGCTTCAATTCCTGCTCGGCGCGGTCGACCGAGGCCTTCTCGAAGGTCTTGGTCTCGCCGACGCCGATGTCCTTCAGCGCCTTGACCAGCGTGTCTTTTTCAAATTCCTTGGTGCCGGTGAACTCCACCTTGGCGATGGCCGGGCGTTCCTCGACCAGCACCACCAGCACATTGCCGTCCGCTTCGAGCTTGACGTCCTTGAAGAAACCGGTGGCGTACAGCGCCTTGATGGCGGTGATCGATTTGTCGTCGTTGAAGGTCTCGCCCACACGCACCGGCAGGTAGCTGAAGACCGTACCGGCTTCCGTACGCTGGATCCCTTCGACGCGGATGTCCTTGATGACGAAGGGCTCGATGGCCATGGCACTGCCGGCGCACAGCGCCAGGACAGCGGCGCCGATCAGGCTGCGGCGAAAGGAAGATGAAGTAATACGGTCAGAATATAATTTCATTGGGGTTATTCAATGGCTAAATCAACGAACTACTCATATACAAAGCGAACCTGCTACAGCAGCCGCGCGACGTCGTTAAACACCGCCAGCAGCATCAGCGTCAGTAACAAGCCTATGCCAAGGCGCTGAGCAATCTCTCCAAAACGCTCCGGCACAGAACGCCCAGTTAAAACTTCCAGCGAATAATACAGCAAATGCCCCCCATCTAGAACCGGAATCGGTAGCAAATTCATCACCCCCAAACTGATGCTGATGAAGGCGATGAAGCTCAGGTAGCTGGCCGCGCCCATGCGTGCGGTCTGCCCGGCGTAATCGGCGATGGTGATCGGGCCGGTGACGTTCTTCAGCGAGACCTCGCCGGTGATCATTTTGCCGATCATCTTGACCGACATGGCGCTCGTGTCCCAGACCCGCGCCACCGCCTTGCCGACGGCCGCAACCGGGGACGATGGCACGGTGATCATATCCGGCTGCAGCGCGATGTAAGCGCCGATCTTACCTACTGTTACAGTTCCCTTACCGGTCTTTGCCTGCTCGGCCTTGGGCACCATGGCCAGCACCAGCTGCTGGCCGGCGCGGCGCACCGCCACCTGCACGGTCTTGCCGGCGGCGCTGCCGATAATCTCGATGAAGGCGATGCCGTCGGCGACCGGCACGCCGTCCACCGACAGCAGCAGGTCGCCCTTCTGCAGGCCGGCGCGCGCGGCGGGTCCGCCCGCGATCGCCTCCAGCACCAGCGGCGCCGGACGGGCCACGCCCAGACCCAGCTTGCCCGGCACGTCGCCGTCCAGGTCCTGTGCCGCCAGCACGGCGGCCGGCAGCACGAAGCTGAAGCGGCCCTGCCCCACGCGTTCGACGGCGATGCGGGCTTCGGTCTTGTCGATGGCGGCCTGCATCAGGTTCCAGCGCAGCTCCGACCACACGGCCACCGGTTGTTCGTTGACGGCGGTGACCACGTCGCCGCTGCGCAAGCCGGCGCTCCACGCGGCCGATGGCGGCGCATTGCTTGCGGTGGCGGTGGCGGCCTCCGTGGTGCGCACGCTGATCTTGCTGGTCGGCTCTTCCACGCCGTGCAGGTACAGGCCCGCATACAGCACGATGGCGAGCAGGAAGTTGGCCAGCGGGCCGGCGGCCACGATGGCGATGCGCTTCCACACGTTCTGGCGCGTGAACTCGCGCTTCAGGTCTTCGGCCGGCAGGTCGTCCAGATCTCCCTCGCGGGCGTCGAGCATTTTCACGTAGCCGCCCAGCGGCAGCGCCGACACGGCCCATTCGGTCTGGTCGCGGCCGAAACGGCGCGACCACACCACCTTGCCCATGCCGACCGAAAAGCGCAGCACCTTCACCCCGCACCAGCGCGCCACCAGGTAGTGTCCCAGCTCGTGGAAGATGATCAGGGAGCCCAGGCAGACGGCGAAGGCCAGCGCGGTTTGGAGGAAGTTCATTTTGCCAGTCCGGCGATATAGGCTTCAGCGGCGGCGCGGGCGACGGCATCCTGCGCCATCAAGGCGGCGATGCTGTCGGCGTCGCCGTGCGGCAGCGCCTCCATCACGTGCGCGATCACGCGGTCGATCTGGCGGAAGCCGATCTTCAGGTCGAGGAAGGCTTGCACCGCGATCTCGTTGGCCGCGTTCAGCAGCGCCGGCGCGGTGCCGCCGGCCTTGAGCGCGTCGAAGGCCAGCGCCAGGCAGGGGAAGCGTTTGAAGTCGGGACGCTCGAACTGCAGCGTGGCGATCTGCGTCAGGTCCAGCTGCGCCACGCCGGAGGCGATGCGCTCCGGGTAGGCCAGCGCGTGGGCGATCGGCGTGCGCATGTCCGGGTTGCCCAGTTGCGCCAGCACGGAACCGTCCGTGTACGACACCATCGAATGGATCACCGATTGCGGATGGATGACCACCTCGATGCGCTCGGCCGGCGCGCCGAACAGCCAGTGCGCCTCGATCACTTCCAGGCCCTTGTTCATCATCGTGGCCGAATCGACCGAAATCTTGCGGCCCATCGACCAGTTGGGGTGCTTGCAGGCCTGCTCCGGCGTCACCGCGTCCAGTGTGGCGACATCGCGCGTCAGGAACGGGCCGCCGGATGCGGTCAGCAGGATCTTGGCGATGCCGGCCGCCTCGTCGCGCACCGCCGGCATGCGGCCGCCGAACTGCGGCATGCACTGGAAGATCGCATTGTGTTCGCTGTCGATCGGCAGCAGCACCGCGCCGGCCTGCTGGGCGGCGTCGATGAACAACTGGCCGGACATCACCAGCGCTTCCTTGTTGGCCAGCAGGACCTTCTTGCCGGCGCGGGCCGCAGCCAGCGTCGGCGCCAGCCCGGCGGCGCCGACGATGGCGGCCATCACGCTGTCCACTTCGGGCGCGCTGGCGATGCTGCACAGGGCCGCCTCGCCATATTCCACTTCGGTGTTGACGCCGGCCGCGCGCAGCATTGCGCTCAGCTGGCTGGCGCCGGCGGCCGTGCCGACCACCGCGCGCGCGGGACGAAACTGGATGCACTGGGCCGCCAGCTCCTCGACGCGGCTATGCGCCGACAGCGCGTACACGCCGTAGCGCTCGGGATGGCGGGCCAGCACGTCCAGCGTGGACACGCCGATCGAACCGGTGGCGCCAAGGATGGTGATGCGTTGCATAGTCAATTCTTTCAGAACCAGGAGCCGATCAGCGCGGCCAGCGGCAGGACCGGGATCAAGGCGTCAATACGGTCAAGCACGCCGCCGTGGCCCGGCAGCAGGTTGCTGCTGTCCTTGATGGCGGCGCGGCGCTTGAGTTGGGATTCGAACAGGTCGCCGATCACCGACGCGGCGACGATCAGCAGCAGCACCAGCAAGGCCAGCGGCCAGCCGAAGCGCGCCTGCAGCTGGACGGCGAAGGTGTCGCGCAGCCACGGCTGGCCGGCGGCCAGCAGCACGCTCGCCGACGAGATCGCCAGCACGGCGATGCCGCCGCCGATGGCGCCTTCCCACGATTTGCCCGGCGAGATGGACGGCGCCAGCTTGCGCTTGCCGAAGGCCTTGCCGGAGAAGTAGGCGCCGATGTCGGCGATCCACACCAGCACCATCACCGACAGCAAATACAGCGCGGAGTGCTGGTACAGGCCGACGATGGCGAAGAAGCAGGCGAAGATGGCAAAGCTGAACGTGATCGCCAGCGACCAGTTGGCCGCGCCGGCCAGCGGCGGCAGGCCCAGGCCCAGCGACGGCGCATAGCGGATCAGCCACAGCAGGCTGGCCGCGCCGTACAGCGCGGTCAGCGCGCCCGGCTTGCCCGAGTGCTGCAGCAGGAACACGAACAGCACGGCGCCGGCAATGCCGACCACGCGCGCGCGCATGGCGGACAGGCCGAACAGGCGGGCGGCCTCCCACATCGCGGCGCCCAGGAACAGCGTGGCGACGACGGCAAACGCTGGGAAATAGTTGAAGAACAGGACCGGCAGCAGCACCGCCAGCAAGACCACAGCGGTAATAATCCTAGTTTTCAGCATCAGCTTTTCTTTTCTGCCAGTTGCGCGCCGGTGCGGCCGAAGCGCCGCTCCCGATGCTGGTAGGAGGCGATCGCCTCGTCGAGGCTCTCGATCGAAAAATCGGGCCAGTAGGTGTCGGTAAAGAACAGCTCGGTGTAAGCGAGCTGCCACAACAGGAAATTGGAGATGCGCTGCTCGCCGCCGGTGCGGATGAACAGGTCGGGCTCGGGCGCGTAGGCCATCGCCAGGTGCGGCGCCAGCTGCTCCTCCGTGAAGTTGGCGGCGCCGGGATGGGCGGCCACCATCTGGCCGACCGCCTGCATGATGTCCCAGCGGCCGCCGTAGTTGGCGCACACGGTCACGGTCATGCGGGTGTTGTTGGCGGTCTTGCGCTCGGCGCTGGCGATCATGCTCTGCAGCTTGTCGTCGAAGCGGGACAGGTCGCCGACCACCTTGAGGCGGATATTATTGGCGTGCAGCTTGGACACTTCGCGGTCCAGCGCCGTCACGAACAGGCGCATCAGCAGGGACACTTCCTCTTCCGGGCGGCGCCAGTTTTCGGAGCTGAAGGCGAACAGGGTCAGGTACTCGACGCCGCGGCGGGCACAGGCCTCGACCACGGTGCGCACCGCGTCCACGCCCTTGACGTGGCCAGCCACGCGCGGCAGGAAGCGCTTGGTCGCCCAGCGGCCGTTGCCATCCATGATGATCGCGACATGGCGCGGCACGGACGGCGCGTCTGGAACCTCAGTAGTCGAACTCGTATATTTCATGAAAACTTTGGTGCCAAAGTGTAAAGTATTGCAGGTGTGACGCAAAAAGACAAGACGCCAGGGCGGCCCTCGGACGAGTCCGCGGACCGGCAGCTGGCGTCCGCGGGTGTTAAACCGTCAGAACTTCTTTTTCCTTCTCGGCGACCATCTTGTCGATGTCAACGATGAACTTGTCGGTCAGCTTCTGCACTTCGTCGGTGCCGCGGCGCTCGTCGTCTTCCGAGATCGCCTTGTCCTTGACCAGCTTTTTCATGCCTTCGTTGGCGTCGCGGCGGATGTTGCGGACAGCGATCTTCGCGTCTTCCGCTTCGCTCTTGACCAGCTTGACCATCTCCTTGCGGCGTTCCTCGGTCAGCGGCGGGGTCGGCACGCGGATCATGTCGCCCTGCGCCGATGGGTTCAGGCCCAGGTCGGCGTCGCGGATGGCTTTCTCGATGGTCGCGGCCATCTTCTTCTCGAACGGCTGCACACCGATGGTGCGGGCGTCGATCAGGGTCACGTTGGCGACCTGGCTCAGCGCGGTCGGCGAACCGTAGTACTCGACCTGGACGTGGTCCAGGATGCCGGTGTGGGCGCGGCCGGTGCGAACCTTGGCCAGATCGGCGCGCAAGGTTTCCAGCGATTTGGTCATGCGTTCTTGCGCATTCTTTTTAACGTCAGCTACGGACATTGCTGCTCTCCTGTAATCGGGATATGTTTAAACGTGAACCAGTGTACCCTCATCCTCGCCCATGATGACACGCATCAGCGCGCCCGGCTTGGTGATGGAGAACACTTTGATCGGCAGTTTCTGGTCGCGGCACAGCGCGAAGGCGGTGGCGTCCATGACTTGCAGATGCTTGGCGATGGCTTCGTCGAAGGTGATGGAGCTGTACAGCGTGGCGTTCGGGTCTTTCTTCGGATCGGCGGTGTAGACACCGTCGACCTTGGTGGCCTTGAGCACGATCTCCGCGCTCATCTCCGAGCCGCGCAGCGCCGCCGCGGTGTCGGTGGTGAAGAACGGGTTGCCGGTGCCGGCCGCGAACACCACGACCTTGCCTTCTTCCAGATACTGCAAGGCTTTCGGGCGCACATACGGCTCAACCACCTGTTCGATGCCGATCGCCGACATCACGCGGGCGGTGATGCCGACATGGCGCATCGCGTCGGCCAGCGCCAGCGCGTTCATGACGGTGGCCAGCATGCCCATGTAGTCGGCGGTGGCGCGGTCCATGCCTTGCGCACCGGGGGCGACGCCACGGAAGATGTTGCCGCCGCCAATGACGATCGCCAGTTCCACGCCCAGTTTCGCGACCTCTGCCACATCGGCGACCATCCGTTCGATCGTGCCGCGGTTGATGCCGTAAGGATCATCGCCCATCAGGGCTTCGCCGGACAATTTGAGGAGGACGCGCTTGTAGGCTGGTTTTGACATGAGACGAGGCTCCTAAGTTGGGTTTATTCGGGTAAGGCTGCCGGCGCCTATGATACCTTGGTCGGCGCCGGGAACGACTGAATGACTACGGGTGCTGCGGGTAAAACTTTGGTCAGGCTAAAAAAACGGGCCTCTCGGCCCGTTTTCTTTGGTATTACGCTCCTTTGGAAGCAGCCATCTGTGCGGCTACCTCTGCGGCGAAGTCGTCCACTTTCTTCTCGATGCCCTCGCCTACCACGTACATGGTGAAGGCTTTGACGGTGGTGGCTTTCTCTTTCAGCATCTGCTCGATCGATTGCTTGTCGTTCTTCACGAAAGCCTGGTTCAGCAGCGACACTTCTTTCAGGAACTTCTGTACCGAGCCTTCCAGGCGCTTGGCCAGGATTTCCGGCGATTGCGCTGGCTTACCTTCGGCGGCGGCCTTGGCTGCGTCTTCTTCAGCTTTCAGTTTTGCAACCGAACGCTCTTTTTCGATCAGTTCCGCTGGAACCTGCTCGGACGACAGCGACACTGGCTTCATCGCGGCGATGTGCATGGCCACGTCTTTACCAACTTGCTCGTCGGCGCCTTCGAAGTCGACGATCACGCCGATGCGCGAGCCGTGCAGGTAGGAAGCCAGCTTGCCGGTGGTTTCGAAACGCTGGAAGCGGCGGATCGACATGTTTTCGCCGATTTTACCGATCAGTGCTGCGCGCACTTCGTCCAGGGTCTTGCCGTCCAGCGGCAATGCCAGCAGGGCTGCGACGTCGGCCGGGTTGTGCTCGACAACCAGGCGTGCCGCGTTGTTGGCCAGGGCCAGGAAGTCGTCGTTCTTGGCGACGAAGTCGGTTTCGGAATTGACTTCAACCAGCGCGCCTACGCCGCCGGCGATGAAGGTGGCCACCACGCCTTCGGCGGTGATTCGTGCCGATGCTTTCGATGCCTTGCCGCCCAGCTTGACGCGCAGGATCTCTTCAGCACGACCCATGTCGCCTTCGGCTTCGGTCAGTGCTTTTTTGCATTCCATCATAGGCGCGTCAGTCTTCGCGCGCAGTTCGCCTACCATTGCTGCAGTAATAGCTGCCATGTGATTCTCCTGTATTCGGTGTTCGGGTGGGATGGTGAGCGCTGCTCTAACCATTTACGTTAAAAAAAAGGGGGAGCTGTTGGCCACCCCTTTTTCCTTACAGCTTGTTACGAACGATTAAGCCTGTTCGGAAACTTCGACGAATTCGTCGCCAGCTGCAGCTTTAACCATTTCAACTACTTCGTTACCGGCAGCAGCACGGCCTTCCAGGATCGCATCTGCGACGCCGCGGGCGTACAGAGTGATGGCTTTCGACGAGTCGTCGTTGCCTGGAATGACGAACTGAACGCCTTCTGGCGAGTGGTTGGTATCGACCACGCCGATAACCGGGATGCCCAGTTTTGCGGCTTCGGTGATGGCGCCTTTATGGTAGCCAACGTCAACGACGAAGATTGCGTCAGGAACGCCGCCCATATCCTTGATGCCGCCGATCGATTTTTGCAGCTTGACCATTTCGCGTTGGAACATCAGCGCTTCTTTTTTCGACAGCTTCTCAACCGAACCGTCTTCGATCGAGGCTTCCATGTCTTTCAGGCGCTTGATCGAGGTCTTGATGGTCTTGAAGTTGGTCAGCATGCCGCCCAGCCAACGCTGGTCGACGAAAGGAACGCCTGCGCGTGCCGCTTCAGCAGCGATGATCTCGCGGGCTTGACGCTTGGTGCCGACCATCAGGATGGTGCCACGGTTCGAAGCGACCTGTTTCACGTGCTTCATCGCTTCTTGATACATACCCATCGTCTTTTCCAAGTTGATGATATGGATCTTGTTGCGGTGACCGAAGATGAACGGTGCCATCTTTGGGTTCCAGAAACGGGTTTGGTGACCGAAGTGGACACCGGCTTCCAGCATTTCGCGCATAGTTACGGACATATTAAACTCCAGGGTTGGGTCTGGAATCCGATCAGTCACCATAGAGGCACCCTTGTCGACCGGATTCGCGTTTATTAATAGAAATTAACAACTTGATTTTGCAACATTGCTCAAACCGAATTCAAGCAACCCGAGATTCTACCCTGAAAACAGCCACTTAGGCAAGCACCGCACGCCTATGCCACGCCCGCGCTCCAACCTGGTGCGCCGCCCCGGATTTTTGCACCCAATTGTTGCGCATCAAATAAAAGAGTTATTTTTTTAGGCATGAGTAGCGATTTTGTAATACCATTGCGTAAATTAAAATTACATCTCAACAATAGATATTGATTTGCAAGACACGAATCCTTGGTAAAGGTGCAACCCTATGTCCATCCTGTTAGCCGTAACACTTGCTGCAGCCTCCACTGTCCAGCCGAGCTGTTCCTGGGATCATCCGGGCGTCAATCCCTACACCGGCAAGACCTCGGCCGCCATCGACCGCTACACCGACATCCCGGAAGCCGTGCGCAGCACGCTCAAGCGCCGCATGGAAGAAGGCCAGTCCGACGACAAGGTCACCATCACCCGCGACGGTATCGCCGGCAAGAGCAAGTACGACCCGGCCATCCGCGACATGCACTTCGGCGCCGCCTCGGTGTGCGCCACCGTCACCCGCAGCAAGTGGAGCGCGCAGCGCCAGGAACCGGGCGCGGTCTACTGCGTCGACGAGCATTGCATCCTGGTGCCCAAGATTTGCGGCAACGTCAGCCGCATCAACCGCAAACCGGACGCGGTCGCCAAGGCGCCGGTCGTGGCGCCGCCGCCGGTCGCCAAGCTGGGCAAGCCGGACGGCAAGGACCTGGGCCTGGTCACCCCCGAGCCCTACGAACCCGAAGAATTGACCGAGAAGGAACTGGCCGAGCGCGAGCGCCTGCAGCGCCAGACCGCGCTGGACGCCGCCAAGAAACCTGGCATCCAGGAATTCGAACTGCCGGAAACTTTCGAGTTTGAAACCAACCCCGACGGCAGCCTGGTGGTGATCGACCCGCGTCCGCTACCGCCCTACCTGCCGAGTGACGGCGACGGCACCACGCCCGGCCCGATCGCCGCCGTGCCGGAAGCCGACACCTGGGCCATGCTGCTGGCCGGCCTGGGCATCCTGGGGGTGGCCGCGCGCCGCCGCCAGCGCCGCCAGCCGGACTGAGTCCCCGCACCCTGCTGTGGCGCCCGCGCGCCACAGCAGGCACCATCCTTGCATTCCCGAGCGGGGCCGCCCCGCGTCGTTTATAATTTCAACATATTTGCACGCCGCGAGCCGATCCGATCCGCTCGCCGCCTGCGTTTTTACCGTTTACTTTGCTGATTGCGATCCACTATGTCTATTTCCATTAAATCCGCCGAAGATATCGCCGGCATGCGCGTGGCCGGCCGCCTGGGCTCCGAAGTGCTGGACTACATCACGCCCTTCGTCAAGGCCGGCGTGACCACCGGCGAACTGGATCGCCTCTGCCACGAATATATGGTCAACGTGCAGGGCACCATCCCGGCGCCGCTGAACTACTGCCCGCCCGGCTACACGCCCTACCCCAAGGCCATCTGCACCTCGGTCAACGACGTCATCTGCCACGGCATCCCCGGCGACAAGGTGCTCAAGAACGGCGACGTGGTCAACCTCGACATCACCGTCATCAAGGACGGCTACCACGGCGACAACAGCCGCATGTTCTTCATCGGCGAACCGTCGATCCTGGCCAAGCGCCTGTCCGACATCACCTACGAATGCATGTGGCTGGGCATTTCCAAGGTCAAGCCGGGCGCCCACCTGGGCGACATCGGCCACGTGATCCAACAGCACGCGGAAAAGGCCGGCTACAGCGTGGTGCGCGAGTTCTGCGGCCATGGCATCGGCAAGATCTTCCACGAAGAGCCGCAGGTGCTGCACTACGGCCGCCCCGGCACGCTGGACGAACTGCAGCCGGGCATGATCTTCACCATCGAGCCGATGATCAACGCCGGCAAGCGCGAGATCCGCGAAATGGGCGACGGCTGGACCATCAAAACCAAGGACCGCAGCCTGTCGGCCCAGTGGGAACACACCATCCTGGTCACCGAGACCGGCTATGAAGTGCTGACGCTGTCGGCCGGCAGCCCGCCGCCGCCGGCGTTTATCACCAACGCCACCGCCGTCGCGGCGTAAGCACGGGATGCCAGCCGCGGCGATGAAGAAGGAACTGCGCGAACAACTCAAGCGCCAGCTGAAGGCCGACCGCCAGGTCGTCATCGCCGGCTTCCAGGCGGACGGCATGCCGGAGAAGCTGCTGCGCAGCCTGCGCCAGAGCGTGGACGCGGTGCTGACCACGGCCTGGCACGAAGCCCGGCTGCCGGCCAACACCGCGCTGGTCGGCGTGGGCGGCTACGGCCGCGGCGAGCTGTTCCCCTATTCCGATGTCGACCTGCTGATCCTGCTGGAGCGCGCGCCCGACGCCGCCACCACCGGCAAGCTGGAGGAGCTGGTGCAGCTGCTGTGGGACCTGGGCCTGGAGATCGGCCACAGCATCCGCACCGTGGACGAGTGCCTGAGCGAATCGGCGGCCGACATCACCGTGCAGACCAGCCTGCTCGAAGCGCGCCTGATCGTCGGCGACGAGCCGCTGTTCCAGCAACTGCAGGAGCGCTACCAGGCGGCGATGGACCCGCGCGCCTTCTTCCACGCCAAGGTGCTGGAGATGCGCCAGCGCCACGCCAAGTACGAGGACACCGCCTTCAGCCTGGAGCCCAACTGCAAGGAAAGCCCGGGCGGCCTGCGCGATCTGCAGGTGATCCTGTGGATGGTCAAGGCCGCCGGCCTGGCCAACTCGTGGCGCACCTTGGCCACCAGCGGCCTGATCACGCAGACCGAGGCCAAGCAGCTGATGGAGAAGGAGCGCGCCTTCAAGGACATCCGCGTGCGCCTGCACCTGCACGCCGGCCGCCGCGAGGACCGGCTGGTGTTCGACGTCCAGACCGCGATCGCCGAATCGCTGGGCCTGCAGGCCACCGGCAGCGGCGTCAACATGCGCCGCGCCAGCGAGTACCTGATGCAGCGCTACTACTGGGCCGCCAAGACCGTCACGCAACTGAACACCATCCTGCTGCAGAACATCGAGGAACGGCTGTTCCCCAAGTCGGGCGAGGCGGTGCGCATCAACGAGCGCTTCAACGACGTCAACGGCCTGATCGACATCAGCGACGACGACACCTTCGCCACCACGCCATCGGCGATGCTGGAGATCTTCGTGCTGATGACCGAGCGCCCTTCGCTGCAAGGCATGACCTCGCGCACCATGCGCGCGCTGTGGCACGAGCGCTTCAAGATCGACGCCGCCTTCCGCGCCGATCCGGTCAACCGCGCGCTGTTCCTGCGCATCATGCAGGCGCCGGTGGGCATCATCCACGCGCTGCGCCGCATGAACGACCTGTCCATCCTGGGCCGCTACCTGCCCAACTTCCGCAAGATCGTCGGCCAGATGCAGCACGACCTGTTCCACGTCTACACGGTGGACCAGCACATCCTGATGGTGGTGCGTAACATGCGCCGCTTCACGATGGCCGAGCACGCGCACGAGTATCCGTTCTGCAGCCAGCTGATGGCCAACTTCCCGCAACCGTGGCTGCTGTACCTGGGCGCGCTGTTCCACGACATCGCCAAGGGCCGCGGCGGCGACCACTCCAAGCTGGGCACGGTCGACGCCGAGCAGTTCTGCGTCGAGCACGGCCTGAGCGCCGAGGACACCGAACTGGTGGTGTTCCTGGTCGAGAACCACCTGACCATGTCGCAGGTGGCGCAGAAGCAGGACCTGTCGGACCCGGACGTCATCGCCGCCTTCGCCAAGGTGGTCAAGGACGAGCGCCACCTGACCGCGCTGTACCTGCTGACGGTGGCCGACATCCGCGGCACCAGCCCCAAGGTGTGGAACGCGTGGAAGGCCAAGCTGCTCGAGGACCTGTACCGCATCACGCTGCGCGTGCTGGGCGGCGAGCCGCACAGCGCCGACCACGAACTGAAGAACCGCCAGCAGGAGGCCTTGGCCACGCTGCGCCTGTACGGCCTGCCGCCGGACGCGCACGAGCCGTTCTGGAAGCAGCTCGACGTCGCCTACTTCCTGCGCCACGACGCCTCCGACATCGCCTGGCAGACGCGCGCGCTGTACGACCGCTTCACCAGCGACAAGCCGGTGGTCAAGTGCCGCCTGGCGCCGATCGGCGAAGGCTTGCAGATCGCGGTCTACATCAAGGACCAGCCGGACCTGTTCGCGCGCATCTGCAGCTACTTCGACCGCAAGAACTTCAGCATCCTGGACGCCAAGATCCACACCACGCGCCACGGCTACGCGCTCGACACCTTCCTGGTGACCGAGCAGAACTTCGCCAAGAGCTACCGCGACATCATCAGCCTGATCGAGCACGAGCTGTGCGCGCTGCTGACCAATCCGGAACCGCTGCCGGCGCCGGGCAAGGGCCGGCTGTCGCGGCTGTCGCGCACCTTCCCGATCCAGCCGACGGTGGACCTGCGCCCGGACGAGCGCGGCCAGTACTACCTGCTGTCGGTGGCCGCCAACGACCGCACCGGCCTGCTGTACTCGATCGCCAACGTGCTCACCAAGTACAAGATCAACCTGCACACCGCCAAGGTGATGACGCTGGGCGAGCGCGTGGAGGACGTGTTCCTCATCGACGGCGCCACACTCAACAACGCCCGCAGCCAGATCCAGCTCGAAACCGACCTGCTGGACGCGATCAAGGTATAAACTTAGCTTCACCTTTCATAGAAAACGCATCATGTCCGAAGAATTATTACGCCTGTCCAAACGCATGTCCGAACTGGGCCTGTGCTCGCGCCGTGAGGCCGACGAGTGGATAGCGCGCGGCTGGGTACGGGTGGACGGCCAGGTCGTCTCCGAACTCGGCACCAAGATCTACCCGAGCCAGCGCGTCACCGTCGAGCGCCAGGCCGCCGCCGAGCAGTCCAAGCGCGTGACCGTGCTGATCAACAAGCCGATGGGCTACGTCAGCGGCCAGGCCGAGGACGGCTACCAGCCGGCCGTGGTGCTGGTCAAGCCGGAGAACCGCTGGCCGGACGATCCGTCGCCGGAGATCTTCCACCCCACCCAGCTGCGCTCGCTGGTGCCGGCCGGCCGCCTGGACATCGATTCGGTCGGCCTGCTGGTGCTGACCCAGGACGGCCGCGTGGCCAAGCACCTGATCGGCGAAACCACCGACGTCGACAAGGAATACCTGGTGCGGGTCGAATACACCAAGCCGGGCAAGCTGCCGGACAGCGACCTGAAAAAGCTCAACCACGGCCTGTGGATGGACGGCAAGCCACTGCTGCCGGCCAAGGTGCGCTGGCAAAACGACGACCAGCTCAGCTTCACGCTGCGCGAAGGCAAGAAGCGCCAGATCCGCCGCATGTGCGACATGGTCGGACTCAAGGTTGTCGGCTTGAAACGTGTGCGTATTGGCAAGGTCAAGCTGGGCGACCTGCCGGTGGGCCAGTGGCGCTATCTGCGCCCCGAAGAACAGTTCTGATCAGGCAGGCGTGGACCAGAACGCACAGTGGGCTAAATATTCTTGCCATTTAGCAAGCCAAGAGCGCGAATAGCCTGTAAACTGTGTGGATCGACCTCGCATCGTAGAGTCATTACCAAAGAGATATGCCGTCGTGAACGATCCTATACCAAATGAATTTCGCCGCGGCCCGCCCAGCCTAAAAGATGCTGTGGAACCCATACCGGCGGGTTCGAAACCGCATGACATGACCGATGAGCATGACATCGGCGATTCGCTGACCCTGCTCGCCGACAACGGCGACCCGATCTCGATTTATCCGGCCAGCACCACCAATGTGGTGATGGCGCGCATCAAGTCGGTCGACCCCGAGAATCCATACTTTGTGCTGGAGCTGAACGAGGGCGAGTTCCTGCCGCCCGGCGACGCCGTGTTCGTGGCCTGGCTGCGCTCGGCCAAGATCCAGTTCAAGCTCAGTTCGCCGGACTGGGCCTGCACGCCCGGCGAACCGACGCTGATCCCGCTGGAATTCCCGCTCAAGTGCCAGGTGCTCAACCGCCGCGCCTCGACCCGGCTGGAAACCCCGCTGGGCATCTACTACATGGCCTCGTTTGTGCTGAACGGCAAGCCTTACGAGTTGCAGCTGTACGACTTCTCGGCCGGCGGCGTCGGCATGCGGGCGCCGCCGCGCGACTGCGTCGGCCTGTACGTCGGCCGCAAGCTGCAGCGCGTGCGGCTGGAGCTGGGCCCGGATTCGGTGATGATCGCCGACCTGGAGATCCGCCTGTCGCGCACCTTCCGCTCCTTCCTGCTGGGCGAGCAGGTGCAGATCGGCTGCCAGTTCCTCAACCTGTCGCCGTCGATGCAGGAAGAACTGTCCCGCCTGCTGGACAAACTCAACAGCAATAAACAGCGCTGAACTTGCCGGGCATGCAACTTGCTTAAAAAAAGCAGCTTAATCGCTGCTTTTTTTTATGGGCCCCTGCATGACAACGACAGAGACCGAACCGACGCAGCGGATCGTCAAGATCCGCCGCGACTACAACACCTGGGTGGCCAGCGAAACCATCGAGGACTACGCGCTGCGCTACACGCCGCGCGCGTTCCGCAAGTGGTCGGTGTTCCGTGTCTCGAACACGGCCTTCGGCGCAATCTCCTTCCTGGTGCTGGAGGCGATCGGCGGCACCATCACCGTCAACTACGGCTTCATCAACGCGCTGTGGGCCATCATGGCGGTGGGCCTGATCATTTTCCTCACCGGCCTGCCGATCAGCTACTACGCCGCCACCTACGGCGTCGACATGGACCTGCTGACGCGCGGCGCCGGCTTCGGCTACATCGGCTCAACGATATCGTCCTTCGTCTACGCCTCGTTCACCTTCATCCTGTTCGCGCTGGAGGCGGCCATCATGGCCTATGCGCTGGAGCTGTACTTCCACCTGCCGCTCTACCTGGGCTACATGGTCAGCGCGTTGATCGTGATCCCGCTGGTGACGCACGGCGTCACGCTGATCAGCCGCATCCAGATGCTGACGCAGCCCGTGTGGCTGGTGCTCATGGCCCTGCCCTTCATCGCCATCCTGCGCAAGCAGCCGGAGTTGCTGCCGCAGCTGCTGCACTACGCCGGCCGCTCCGGCGCGAACGGCCACTTCAACGTGCTGATGTTCGGCGCCGCCACGGCGGTCGGCGTGGCGCTGATCACGCAGATCGGCGAGCAGGTCGACTTCCTGCGCTTCATGCCGCAGAAGACCGCCGCCAACCGCTTCCGCTGGCATCTGGGCGTGTTGATCGCGGGACCGGGCTGGATCCTGCTCGGCATCGCCAAGATGCTGGGCGGCGCGCTGCTGGCCTTCCTGGCGGTGAGCAGCGCGGTGCCGCTGGCGCAGGCCGTCAACCCGACGCAGATGTACCTGGCCGGCTTCGGCCAGGTGTTCGCCAACCCGTCGACGGCGCTGCTGGCGACCGCGCTGCTGGTGGTGATCTCGCAGGTCAAGATCAACATGACCAACGCCTACGCCGGCTCGCTGGCCTGGTCCAACTTCTTCGCGCGGCTCACGCACAGCCATCCGGGGCGCGTGGTGTGGGCCGTGTTCAACGCGCTGATCGCCGTGCTGCTGATGGAGCTGGACGTGTTCCAGGCGCTCGACCAGGTGCTCGGCCTGTACTCCAACATCGCCATCTCGTGGATCACGGCGGTGGTGGCGGACCTGGTGGTCAACAAGCCGCTGGGCCTGAGCCCCAAGGGCATCGAGTTCCGCCGCGCCTACCTGTACGACATCAACCCGGTCGGCGTCGGCGCCATGCTGCTGGCGTCGGCCCTGTCGGTGGCGGCGTTCATGGGATTGTTCGGCCACCAGGCGCAGGCCTTCTCCGCCTTCATCGCGCTGCTGACGGCCTTCGTCGCCTCCCCGCTGATCGCCATCGCCACCAGGGGCAAGTACTACACCGCCCGCAAGCCGGTGCATGTGCACAGCAAGACCTGCGTGATCTGCGAGAAGGAATACGAGTCCGAGGACATGGCGCACTGCCCCGCCTATCAAGGCTCGATCTGTTCCCTGTGCTGCTGCCTGGACGCGCGCTGCAACGACGTCTGCAAGCCGCACGCGAAGGTGTCGTCGCAATGGCAGGCGGCGATGCAGGCGCTGCTGCCCAAGTCCCTGTGGCGCTACCTGAGCAGCGGACTGGGACACTACCTGCTGCTGATGATCGTGACGGTGCTGTTCTTCGGCGCGCTGCTTGGCCTGATCTACTACCACGAACAATCGGTGCTGCCGGCCGGCGACGCCGCGCTGCTGCCGCAACTGCGGCTGGTGTTCTTCAAGATCTTCGCGGCGCTGCTGCTCACCAGCGGCATCGTCGCCTGGTGGCTGGTGCTGACCAGCGAAAGCCGGCGCGTGGCGCAGGAGGAATCGAACCGGCAGACCGGCCTGCTGACGCGCGAGATCGAACTGCACAGCCAGACCGACGCCCAGCTGCAGCAAGCCAAGAAGACGGCCGACCTGGCCAACCAGGCCAAGAGCCGCTACATCGCCGGCATCAGCCACGAGATCCGCACGCCGCTCAATTCCATCCTCGGCTACGCGCAGCTGCTGGACAACGACCCGTCGATACCGGAGCACCGCCAGCAGGCCATCCGCGTGATCCGCAGCAGCGGCGAGCACCTGCTGTCGCTGATCGAGGGCACGCTGGACATCGCCCGCATCGAGGGCGGCAAATTCAACTTCGAGATGAAGGAGTTGAACTTCCCCGACTTCATCGGCCAGATCGTGCGCATGTTCGAACTGCAGGCGGCCAACAAGGGCCTGGCCTTCCGCTATGAGCTGACCGGCGTGTTGCCGCGCATCGTGCGGGCCGACCGCAAGCGGCTGGGGCAGATCCTCATCAACATCCTCGGCAACGCGGTCAAGTTCACCAGCAGCGGCGGCATCGTGCTGCGGCTGCAGTACGCGCGCGAGATGGCCTCGTTCGAGGTCGAGGACACCGGCCCCGGCATCCTGCAGGAGGAGATCGACCATATCTTCGAACCCTTCTCGCGCGGCAGCGCCAGCGCGCACGCCAACGCCAGCGGCACCGGCCTTGGCCTGCCGATCTCCAAGATGCTGACGCAGCTGATGGGCGGCGAACTGAATATCCGCAGCACGCCCAAGCAAGGCAGCGTATTCCACATCCGCCTGTTCCTGCCCAGCGTGCACGCCACCGCGCGCGAGCTGCGGCGGCTGGAGCAGCCGTCGGCGCAGCGCACCGGCTATCACAGCCCGCGGCGCCGCATCCTGGTGGTCGACAACGAGCGCGTGGACCGCGAGATGCTGCTCAACATCCTGCAGCCGCTGGGCTTCGACGTGGCGCTGGCCGAATCCGGCCTGGAATGCCTGGACCTGCACGCCTCCTTCCAGCCGGACCTGATCCTGATGGACCTGGCCATGCCGGCCATGGACGGCTGGGAAGCCAGCTACATCCTGCGCCGCCGCCAGCTGTCGCAGGTGCCGATCGCCATTGTCTCCGCGAACGCCTTCGACAAGGGCATGGAAAACGCGGCCGGCATCACGGCGGCGGACTTCATCGTCAAGCCGGTCAATGTGGCCGAGCTGCTGGACTGGATAGGCCAGCGCCTGGCGCTGGAGTGGATCACGCAGCCGGCCATCAGCATCGAGGTGGCGGCGGCCGCGCCGGAGCTGAAGCAGTTGATACTGCCGCCCGCCGCCTACCTGGAAGCCTTGAATGAACTGGTGCGCATCGGTTATGTGCGCGGCATCCAGAACAAGCTCGATGAAATCAGCGCGCTCGATGCGCGCTACCTGCACTTCACGCAGACCATGCGCAACTACGCCGCCCGCTTCCAGCTGGATGCGATGGCCGACTTCCTCCGAAAGAATCAAGACAATGAACTTCAACACTGACCGCGCCGTGGTGCTGGTGGTGGACGACGTGCCGGAAAACCTGGCCGTGCTGCACGACGCGCTGGACGAATCGGGCTACACCGTGCTGGTGGCGAACAACGGCACCACCGCGCTGCAGCGCGCCGCCGAGGCGCAGCCGGACATCATCCTGCTGGACGCGGTCATGCCGGGCATGGACGGCTTCGAAACCTGCCGCCACCTGAAGGCCAGCCTGGCCACGCGCCACATCCCGGTGGTGTTCATGACCGGGCTGACGGAGGCCGAGCATGTGGTGGCGGCCTTCGCCGCCGGCGGTAATGACTACGTCAGCAAGCCGGTGCGCACCAGCGAGGTGCTGGTGCGGATCGCCGCCCACATGCAGACCGCCCGCCTGATGGACCAGGCCCGCAGCGCGCTGGATGCCTTCGGCAACGCGGTGATCGCGATGACGCCGGGCGACGGCAAGATCGTCTGGCAAACCCCGCTGGCGCGCACGCTGATGCAGGGCTACGCGGTCGATACGGAATTGACGAACTGGCTGGCGGCCACGCAACTGGCGCACAGCCAGGGCCAGGCGCATCCGCCGCTGACACTGCAGCGGGCCAGCCGCCGCCTGGTCTTCTCGGCGGCGGAGTTCAGCGAAAACGAGCAGTGGATGATCGTGCTGCGCGAGGAATCGGACAGCGCGCAGATCGAGAAGCTGATGGCGTCCTTCAAATTGACGCAACGCGAATCGGAGGTGCTGAACTGGGTCATCAAGGGCAAGACCAACCGCGACATCGGCGACATCCTCGGCACCAGCCCGCGCACCGTGAACAAGCACCTGGAACACGTGTTCGTCAAACTGGGCGTGGAAACGCGCACCTCCGCGGCGGCGGTCGCGATGGGCAAGCTGCGCGTCAGAACGATGGCAGACGCAAGCCCAGTTGAATCGCCAGCAGGCGCACCACCACGATAGAAACCAGGCCGGTGCCGAACGCCCAGCGCGGCGGCATGCCGGCCTTCTTCAGCAGGATGTAGAGCAGGATGCCGGCGATGGCGGCGGTCGCGTAGATATCCTTGCGCAGTATCAGCGGCACCTTGGCGGACAGGATGTCGCGCACCAGGCCACCGCCGACGCCGGTCAGTGTGCCCATCAGGATGACGATCAGCGCACGACAGCCCTGCGCCTCCGCCACCTTGGCGCCTGACATGGCAAACAGCGCCAGGCCCAATGCGTCGGCGATCAGCAAGGCGTCGGTCGGTATTGGCAGCACCTGCACCCAGAGGATCGTAAACAGCGCCGAGCCGACGATCACCAGCAGCGGCTTGGGGTCCTCGATCCAGAACACCGGATGGCGGTTCAGCAGCAAGTCGCGCACGGTGCCGCCGCCGATGGCGGTCATCGCGGCCAGCACCATCACTCCCAACAGATCCAGATGGGAAGCCATCGCCGCCAGCGTGCCACTGGCTGCGAAGACGGCCACGCCGATCAGATCGAGGATATAAAAAAGCAAACGCAACTCCACGGGGAACCTGACAAATAAAAAAGGACCGATACTTTATCAGTTATCGTGGAAGCGGCCAACTTCAGGGCGCGACGCCTACTCCGACGACTCGGCCTCGCCGGCGCAACGCGACTCTTCCTCAGATTTCTCTGCATCGGTCGCCGGCCGCATATGGTCGCCATCCGGCACGCTCAGGTTGCCGGTGCGTTGGAAGTCCGAACAGCTACGCGCCACCCTGACGTCGTCATGGGCGGCGGCCCGGCGCACCGTCACCGCCGGGCCTTCGCCGGGGCGGCTCGATATCCAGTACAGCACCAACAGCACAAACGGCACCAACAAAAATACATAACGTGACAGTCGTGGATTCATGATGACTACAAAGTGACAAGAAAGACAATGTAGCATGAAATTCAAGCGCGAAATGCACGCTTTGTCACTGCCGTGCAGCCGGCGCCGGCCTAGACGGCCAGATGGCGCTTGACCTCCGGGTCGTTCATCTCCGCCTGCGCGCCGGACGCCACCACCTCGCCGCGCGACAGCACGATGAACTGGTCGGCCAGTTCATGGGCGAAATCGAAGTACTGCTCGCACAGCAGGATGGCCATGTCGCCACGCTGGCGCAGCAGCCGGATCACGTTGCCGATGTCCTTGATGATGGAAGGCTGGATGCCTTCGGTCGGCTCGTCGAGGATGATCAGCCTGGGCTCCGCCAGCAGCGCCCGGGCGATCGCCAGTTGCTGCTGCTGGCCGCCGGACAGGTCGCCGCCGCGCCGGTGCAGCATGTCCTTCAACACCGGGAACAGTTCGTATACCTCGCCCTTGATGGTGGAGGCCTTCCTGCCGCTGTGCGTGGCGAGGCCCATCAGCAGGTTCTCCTCCACCGTCAGCCTGGCGAAGATCTCCCGCCCCTGCGGCACGTAGGCGATGCCGGCCCGCGCGCGCTGGTGCGGCGCCATGCGCGTGATGTCGCGCCCTTCCAGCCTGACCGTGCCGGCCGACACGGGCAGCACGCCCATCAGGCATTTGAGCAGCGTGGTCTTGCCGACGCCATTGCGGCCCAACAGCGCCATGCACTTGCCCCGCTCCAGCTCCAGCGACACGCCGCGCAGCGTGTGCGAGGAGCCGTAGTACTGGTTGATTTTCTCGACTTGCAGCATATTTTTCAGCGCCCCAGATAAACTTCAATCACCCGCTCGTCGGACTGCACTTGCGCCATCGTGCCCTGCGCCAGCACCGAGCCTTCGTGCAGCACCGTCACCATGCCCTGCTGCGCGATCTCCGTCACGAACGCCATGTCGTGCTCCACCACCATGATCGAATGCTTGCCCCGCAATTCGTTGAGCAGTTCCGCCGTGCGCGCCGTTTCGGCGTCGGACATGCCGGCCACCGGTTCGTCCAGCAGGATCAGTTGCGGCTCCTGCATCAGCAGCATGCCGATCTCCAGCCACTGCTTCTGCCCATGCGACAGCAGGCCGGCCGGGCGCCGTTCGCTGCCGTCCAGGCGTATCAGCTTGAGGATCTCGTCGATCTTGCCGTGCTGTTCGGACGACAGGCGGGCGAACAAGGTAGGCCGCACGCGCTTGTCGGTCTTCATCGCCAGCTCGAGGTTTTCAAACACCGTGTGCTGCTCGAAGATGGTCGGGCGCTGGAACTTGCGGCCGATGCCGGCGTGGGCAATCTGGTATTCCGTCATGCGGCTCAGGTCCATGGTCTGGCCGAAGAACGCCGTGCCGGATGTGGGCCGCGTCTTGCCGGTGATGACGTCCATCATCGTGGTCTTGCCCGCGCCGTTGGGGCCGATGATGCATCGCAGCTCGCCCACCGAAATATCCAGGCTCAGTTTATTCAATGCGCGGAAGCCGTCGAAAGACACCGTGATCTCTTCCAGGTACAGGATGGCGCCGTGGGTGGTGTCCAGCCCTTCGCCGGCTACGCGGCCCGACGAGATGTTCAAATGTTCGTTGGCGCTCATGGCTGCTCCTTGCGCAAGCGCGCGGCCAGTCCGGCTATGCCCTGCGGCAGGTAGCGCGTCACCAGGATGAAGATCAGGCCAAGCGCGAACAGCCACAGGTTCGGGAAGGCGCAGGTGAACCAGCTTTTCAAACCGTTGACCGAGAACGCGCCGATGATGGGACCCAGCAGCGTGCCGCGACCGCCCACCGCGGCCCAGATCACCATCTCGATCGAATTCGCCGGCGACATCTCGGACGGATTGATGATGCCGACCTGCGGCACGTACAGCGCGCCGGCGATCCCGCACAGCACCGCCGACAGCGTCCACACGAACAGCTTGAACCACAGCGGGTTATAGCCGATGAACATCAGCCGCGATTCCGAATCGCGCACCGCTTGCAGCACGCGCCCCAGCTTGGACTTGACGATCCAGCGGCACAGCAGCAGTGAGCCGGCCAGCATCGCCAGCGTGACCAGGTACAGCGTGGCCTTGGTAGCGGGCGCGCTGATCGGATAGCCCAGTATCCGCTTGAAGTCCGTGAAGCCGTTGTTCCCGCCAAAGCCGGTGTTATTACGGAAGAACAGCAGCATGAACGCGTAAGTCATGGCCTGCGTGATGATCGAGAAGTACACGCCCTTGATGCGCGAGCGGAAGGCGAAGAAGCCGAACACGAACGCCAGCACGCCAGGCACCAGCACCACCAGCGCCAGGCAGTACCAGAAGCTGTCGGTGGCGCTCCAGTACCAGGGATAGGTTTTCCAGTCGAGGAAGACCATGAAGTCCGGCAGGTCGCTCTGGTACACGCCCTCCCTGCCGATGGCGCGCATCAGGTACATGCCGTGCGCATAGGCGCCCAGCGCGAAGAACACACCGTGGCCCAGCGACAGGATACCGGCATAGCCCCACACCATGTCGAGCGCCAGCGCGGCCAGCGCGTAGCACATGAATTTGCCGACCAGGCTGACCATGTAGCTGGGCACATGCAGCGGATGCCCGTCCACAAAGGCCAGGTTCAGCACCGGCAGCGCGGCCAGCACCACGCAGCAGGCGGCGATGCCGCTCCACGCCCGGTGCGAAAAGAGAGAGGGTTGGTTCATTCGGCGCTCCTGCCTTTCATGGCGAACAGGCCCTGCGGCCGCTTCTGGATGAACATGATGATGAAGACCAGGATGGCGATCTTGGCCAGCACCGCGCCCGCCACCGGTTCCAGGAATTTGTTCGCTTCGCCCAGTCCCAGCGCGGCGATGATGGTGCCCGCCAGTTGGCCGACGCCGCCCAGCACCACCACCATGAAGGAATCGACGATGTAGCTCTGGCCCAGGTCCGGCCCCACGTTGCCGAGCTGCGACAGCGCCACGCCGCCCAGCCCCGCGATGCCGGAGCCGAGGCCGAAGGTCATCATGTCGATTTTTGCGGTGGAGACGCCGACGCAGCCGGCCATGCGGCGGTTCTGCATCACGGCGCGGACGAACAGGCCAAGCCGTGTCTTGTTCAGTATCAGCCAGACGCCGGCCACCACCAGCAGCGCGAAGACGATGATGACGATGCGGTTATACGCCAGCACCAGCGAGCCAAGCACCGTCACGCCGCCCGACATCCACGATGGATTGGCCACCTCGACGTTCTGCGCGCCGAAGATGGTGCGTACCGCCTGCATCAGTATCAGGCTGATGCCCCAGGTGGCGAGCAGGGTTTCGAGCGGACGCCCGTACAGCCAGCGGATCACCGTGCGCTCCAGCGCGATGCCGACAGCGGCCGTCACCAGGAAGGCGGCCGGCAGCGCGGCGATCAGGTAGCAGTCCACCGCCGAGGGGAAGTAGTTGCGGAAACCGAGCTGGCACAGGTAGGTGGTGTAGGCGCCTATCATCAGCAGCTCGCCGTGGGCCATGTTGATGATGCCCATCAGGCCGAAGGTGATGGCCAGGCCCAATGCCGTCAACAGCAGCACGCTGGCCAGCGAGATGCCGTAGAAGACGTTGCCGATAAATTCGGTGCGTGCGAGGCGGCTGTCCAGCGCCTGCAAGGTGTGGGCGGCGGCCACGCGCACCGCCTGGTCGGGCTCTTTATCGCTCTGCATCGCTTGCAGCAGCGGGCGGAGGTTGGCGTTGCTGCTGTCGGCCAGCGCTTCGACGGCTGACTTGCGCCTGGCGGCGTCCGGCGATTGCAGGTTGGCGGTGCCGGCGACCAGTTGCAGCATGGTGCGGATGTCCGGGTCCTGTTCCTTCGCCAGCGCTTTCTCGATCAGCGGAGCCTGCGCCAGCGTGACGCTTTTTTGCAGCTCGGTGGCGGCGGCAAGGCGTTGCGCGCGATCCGGCGAGAACAGCTTGAGCGCGGACAGCGCGTCGTCGACGGCGCCGCGCAGGCGGTTGTTGACCAACACGCCGTCCAGGCCTTCTGGCAGAGGGCCGGTTTCGCCGGTGGCCGGGTTGTAGGCCTTGTCGTCGGTGACGATGAAGATGCGGCCGTCCGGCGTGGCGTACAGCGCGTCATTCTTGAGGGCCGCCAGCAGGCGGGTGGCTTCGTCGTTGGCCAGCGCGCCGATCTTGACGATGGCCTCGACGCGGGCGTCGGGATCACCGCCGGCCAGGGGCGCCAGCAGCGCGCTGTCGATGGCGGCATGCGCCGCGCAGGACAGCAGCAGGCAAGCCAGGAGCAGGAGTTTTTTCAAGATGCATTCCTTGTGTGATGTTCCATGGATCCCCGGCTGCGCGGGGATGACGGCGCCGCTGTCCGTCATTCCCGCGCAGGCGGGAATCCATACTCGGCTACCGGGCTTACAGCTTCTGTTTACCCTCGTTACCCGGAATGTACGGGCTCCATGGATTCGCGCGCACCGGGCCAGGCGTCTTCCACACCACGCTGAACTGGCCGTCCGGACGGATCTCGCCGATGAACACCGGCTTGTGCAGGTGGTGGTTGGTCGGATCCATCGTCAGCGTAAAGCCCGACGGCGCCTTGAAGGTCTGGCCGGCCATCGCTGCGATCACCTTGTCGGTGTCGGTCGACTTGGCCTTCTCCACCGCCTGCGCCCACATGTGGATGCCGACGTAGGTCGCTTCCATCGGATCGTTGGTCACGACCGTGTTCGCGTTCGGCAGCTTCTTGGCGACCGCATAAGCCTTCCACTTCTTGATGAACTCCGCATTCACCGGATTCTTCACCGACTCGAAGTAGTTCCACGCCGCCAGGTGGCCCAACAGCGGCTTGGTGTCCACGCCGCGCAGCTCCTCCTCACCCACCGAGAACGCCACCACCGGCACATCGGTCGCCTTCAGGCCGGCGTTGCCAAGCTCCTTGTAGAACGGCACATTGGAATCGCCGTTGATGGTGGAGATCACCGCCGTCTTGCCGCCGGCCGAGAACTTCTTGATGTTGGCGACGATGGTCTGGTAGTCCGAGTGGCCGAACGGCGTGTACACCTCGTCGATGTCGCTATCCTTCACGCCCTTGCTCTTCAGGTAGGCGCGCAGGATCTTGTTGGTGGTGCGTGGGTACACGTAGTCGGTCCCCAGCAGCACGAAGCGCTTGGCGCCGCCGCCTTCCTTGCTCATCAGGTATTCCACGGCGGGTATGGCTTGCTGGTTGGGCGCAGCGCCGGTGTAGAACACGTTCCTTTCCAGTTCCTCGCCCTCGTACTGCACAGGGTAGAACAGCAGGCTATTCAACTCCTTGAACACCGGCAGCACCGACTTGCGCGACACCGACGTCCAGCAACCGAACACCACGGACACCTTGTCCTGCGCGATCAGGCCACGCGCCTTCTCGGCGAACAGCGGCCAGTTGGAGGCCGGATCGACCACCACGGCCTCCAGCTTCTTGCCCATCACGCCGCCCTTGGCATTGATTTCGTCGATGGTCATCAAGGCCACGTCCTTCAGCGACGTTTCGGAAATGGCCATCGTACCGGACAGCGAGTGCAGGATGCCGACCTTGATGGTGTCGGCGGCGTAGGCGCTGGTGGACCATGAAGCGCCGGCGGCCAGCATGGCGGTGGCGGCGGCGATGCGGCTCAGGGAGGCGATGAAATTGCGGCGATTTTGCATGAGATAGCTCCGTGTGGTGGAATTAGAATTGCAGCTGCAAGGTGACAGAGAACTTGTCCGTATCGGCGGCCTTGGTCATCTTCGTCTTCGAGTACACGGCGCTGACCTGCGCGTTGTAGCCGTCGATGATGTAGTTCACGCCCGCGTCGTACTGTTTGGTGTCGATGTCGGTGTCGGCGGCGAACTTCTGCCAGCGCACGAAGGGCTGGAACTTGCCCCAGCCGGCCTTCTGCTCGAAGATCCAGGAAGCGCCGGCCGAATAGGCCTTGCCCTGTTCGGACTTGATGATGTCGTCGGTGTTGTAGTCGTACCAGGCCGCTTCCAGCGCGAAGGCGCCGGAACCCTTGACCCGCTTCTCCATCAGGAAGTCGACGTTGTAGGAGCTGTACTTGCCGCTCTTGGCGACGGTGAGGATGCCGTCCTTCTGGTAGCGTCCCGCCACACCGATGGAGAGGATGTCGGCTGCGCCGAGGTAGTTGCCGGTGCCGTAGTAGCCAGGCTCCGCGTCCCAGAAGTCGTACTGCAGACGGCCCGCGTACATCAGCGAATCGTCGGCCTTGACGCCGGCCGCCTTGGCCTGCGACTGCGTCATCGAACCGATGCCGAAGGTGTGGCCCTCGAAGGCGCCGAAGGAGTAACCCAGCTTCCCCTCGGCGGCATTGCCCCACACGACCACGCCGTCGTCGCGGCCACGGAAGATGCCGCCGTTGTAGCCGTAGCGTGAGGCCACGCCGGCCCAGTAGCCGCCGCCCAGCGAGTAGTAAGGCCCGGCCATGTTGGCGCGGTCGCTCGGCGACAGCAGGCGGCCGGCCCAGATGTTCAGCTCAGGCGAAATGGCGAACTGGCCGGCAGCGTCCAGGATGCGGATCTTGTCGCCGTCCCACTCGGTGTTCAGCATGCCCTTGATGTTCTTGTTCAGCGAAGCGCCGAAGAACAGCCGCGCCGAATCCAGGTTGAAATCGCTGGAGCGGTCGGTGCCATCGGGCGCGCCGTTCTTGGCGCTGGTGTAGCTCTCGCGCATGCCGAAGCCGACGCTGACCGACTTGTCGTCGCCAAAATTGATCGTGGCGCCGGCGCACGCATTACCTGCCACCGCCACTGCCGCCGCCAGCAGCATTCCCCGTTTCACACCCATCTTGTTCCCCTTTTCGGTTTTGGATGCTGCAAGGTTAGCCAGCAGACAAGCCACGAGGAATACGTCGAATGACGTAGTGGTATCGGAGGGACAGGAGGAAGCGCCGCCGCGCGGGCGGCGCTGGGAGGCTTACTGTTTGCGCAGTTCGGCGACGGCGCGGTCGAGCACCGGATCGGCGCCGGAGCGCAGCGAGGCCGCGGTCGGGTGTACCTCGACGTCGGGCGCTATGCCCTTGCCGACGAAGGCGGTACCGTCGGGGAAAACGTCGCGCTTGATGCAGATGCGCGCCGAACCGCCGCCCGGCAGCTTGAGGAACAAAGGCTGGCCGGTGCTGCCGCCAGTGGCCTCGCCGACGATGATCCCGCGCTTCAGCATCCTGAAGGAGACCGTGAAGTCCTCCGCCGCCGAGAAGGTTTGTGCGCTGGTGAGCACCGCCACCGGGCCGTTGAACACATCCTTGTGCTGGGCCTTGTACGTCTCGCCGTTGCTCCTTACCGGGGTCCAAATGACGGCCGGACTGCCTTGCGCGCGCATGTAGACATCGTCGTCGCGCCGGTACGAATAGGCGCTGCCGATGGGTTGCCGGCTCAACCACGACAATATTCGCTCGCCGTATTCGCTCGAACCTCCGCCGTTGCGGCGCACGTCGATCACCAGCCCTTTCGCCTTCAGGATGTCGGGGATCGCCTTCTCGAAGGCCTTCACGCTTTCATCGTTCTCGAAATGGTCGATGGAGATATACGCTATATCGCCCGGCAGCGTCTTGAAGACAAAACGCGGATGCCCCTGATAGCTGCCGGAGCGGTCCACCACTTCATCGCGCTCGGCGCCGTCCGCAGCGCGCACACGCAGCTTGACAGGCTTGCTGGCGGCGCCCATCAGCAGTTCGTAGGAATAGGTCCGCATCGCCCGGTCCTGCGGCGTGGACGCGCTGACGAAAGGCTCGACATGCCGCCGCCCATATTCCAGCGCCGGTTCGCCGTCGATGGCGACGACCTCCTCGCCGGCATGCAAGCGGGCCTTCAAGCCCGGATTGCCCACCCACTCGACCAGCACCTTGCCCTCGACCAGCGCGGTGCGCATCGGCGGGCGGGCATAGATCTCGTCGCTCAGCTCTGCGGGCGGATAGACATTGGTATGGCCATCCTGCAGCAATGGCGCCAACTGCATCATGATCCGATAATAATCGTGCGTGGTCGGTGCGGCGATCACCTTGGACAAGTAGTCCATGTAGACCTGATCCCACGCCAGCTCGGGCACATGGTCGAAATGAACGAAGCTGCTGCGCGCCTCGGCCCAGAACAAGGACAGGCCAGCGACTTTTTCCTCCACCGTCAACACCGGCTTGTACGGCGTGGCGATGGCGGGCGTCTTGTACAGACGCTCCGGCAGCGCCATCGTCTGCTGGACCGCCTTGAAGCGCGGCTCATCGCGCAAGCTATTGAATTCCGGCCTGGCCAGCGCGGAAGCCAAGGCCGGCAACCACAGCATGCCCCGCACCTGCTCCAGTGTGGACAGCGCCTCCTCCTTCATGCCCAGGCGCGCATAGGTTCCGGCCAGCGGCACGCGCAGATTCACATTCTCCGCGTACAGCGGTTTGTAGCCGCTGGCGCGTTCGGCCACCTGTGCGGTCGCCAGGTAGGCCAGCAGGTCCTGATACTTCGCCGCCGCGCGCTGCAGGTCATCCTTCGTCGCGGCGTCGCCGCTCAGGTTCTGCGCCTCGCTGCGTTGCGTGCGCATGTATTTGTAGATGGCGGCGGTTCCGGCCTCCGATGGCGGCGCCTTGGCATCCGCGTAGGCAAGCGGCGCGGCCAGCGCGAACATCATCAGCATGGCTAAGGGTTTGATTTGCATGGAGTCCCGGGATGGTTGCGAAAGTCTGCGCGATGTTGACATAAAAGCACACTCTCCGCAATCGCCGGCTGGCCGGATTTGGTGGCACAATAACGGCTTCATTTTTGGGAGTACCACCATGACTATTTTTGCCGCCTCCGTTTTCGACGCCACCGTGATCTACGAAGGCAATGAGCTCTTCAAGGGCCAGGGCGCGGCGCGCGGCTGGGCCGAAAAACTGGCCAAGGAACTGGAGTGCGAGATCGGGGTCGAGAAGATCGGCACCGGCTGGGTACTGACCGGCACCGTCGACGGCGAAGCCTGCAAGTGGAGCATCGTCGGCCAGCGCCTCAAGCGCATGGACTAAAGCGTGCGTTAGCGCACAACATCGACAGTCCTTGCCGGGTACGATTTCCGATAATCTGCCCACCAAGGATAGCGATGAAACGCGATACGCCCGCGGCGCCCGGCGAAGCCGCCCTGTCCGACCCCACCGCCGCCGCCAGGTCGGCCGGCTTGCGTTATGTGCACGACTACCAGCCCGGCATCACCCGCCGCAAGCGCGGCAAGCACTTTCGCTACGTCGCCGCCGACGGCCACGCCATCAAGGACGCCGACACGCTGGCCCGCATCAAATCGCTGGCGATCCCTCCCGCGTGGACCAAGGTCTGGATCTGCGTTCATCCGCGCGGACACCTGCAGGCGACGGGGCGCGACGCGCGCGGCCGCAAGCAGTACCGCTATCACCCGCGCTGGCGCAGCCACCGCGACGAATCCAAATATCACCGCCTCCTCGGCTTCGGCAAGGCCCTCCCCGCGATACGCCGCGCGGTCGGCGCCGCGCTCCAGCTGCCAGGCCTGCCGCGCGAGAAGGTGCTGGCCACCATCGTCTACCTGCTGGAGGCGACCATGATGAGGATCGGGAACGAGGAGTACGCGCGCGCGAACAAGTCCTTCGGCCTGACCACGCTGCACGACCGCCATGTGCGGCTCGATGGCAGCAAGGTTGAATTCCGCTTCCGGGGCAAGAGCGGCGTGCATCACGCCGTCGCGGTGGAGGACCGCCGGCTGGCCAATATCATCCGCCGCATCCGCGACCTGCCCGGCCAGGAACTGTTCCAGTACATCGGCGACGACGGCCTTCCGCACGCCATCGGCTCGGCCGACGTGAACGACTATCTGCACTCGATAGCCGGCGAGGACTACACCGCCAAGGACTTCCGCACCTGGTCCGGCACGGTGCTGGCGGCGGTGGCGCTGCGCGAATACGAAAAGTTCGACTCCGAAGCCCAGGCCAAGCGGAACGTGGTGCAGGCCGTCGAAGCGGTGGCGAAAAAGCTGGGCAATACGCCCACCATCTGCCGCAAATGCTATGTGCATCCGAGCGTGATCGAGTGCTATCTGGACGGCACGATGTTGAAGGCGGCGCGCAGCCGCGCGAAGCAGCAGTTACAGGATGGCCTGCACGCGCTGCGGCCGGAAGAGGCGGCGGTGCTGGCCTTGTTGCAGCACCGCCTGCAGGCCTCAGCGGCCAGCGACCGGCGGTGACGCCTCGGCGCGCAGGATAATCACGGCGGTGGCGATATCCTCATGGCGGTTGCGCGCCGGCGAATTGACCGTCATGTAAACCTTCACCGCCGCCAGCGAAGCGTGGTCGCCGAAAAACGCCCCCTCTGCATCGTAGCAGACGTTCTGGCTGACGCCAGCGGGCAGCCATGGCTTGGCCGCGGGCGGGCAGCGCTCCAGCGTTTCCGGGCCGGCGACGGCGGGCAGCGTGACCCACAGCGCGGCGAACAGCGGCAGCATCGAGTACATATTTTTCATGACACGCCAGTTTGAATTTAAAAAAATATTATATATACAATAATAATTTGGTGCCGCACGCCGTGGGCGTTCGGAGTAGAATTTAGCTCCCGCGTGTTGTCGCCGAGCCGTTTCGCCATGCCTGAAGCATTGCCCTTCCAGATACGAAAAGAATGCCCGCCGGGCGCCTGCGAATGCCGGCGCGACGAGCTGCTGGAACAATGGGACAAGGCGCCCGACGATACCGACATCCGCATCCTGCGGCTCACCCGCGAGCAGGAGAAGGTGCTGATCGCGCGCATCGAGAGCATCGCCAGCTACGAAGAACTGGGCCGCATCGAACAACGCATGCAGGAACAGCTGGGCATCCGTCTGACGATCACGCCCAGCGCAAATGGTGTGCGCACTGTAATGGGCCTTCAGATCCGCCTGGCGGAGCAGCCGGGCCTGTGCCGCCGCACGCGCGAGCAGGTGCCTGCCGCCGTGCGCCGCTGCCTGAACAGACATCCCGATATCGTCTACGCGCTGCTGAACGCGCGCGACCTGCTGGGCGCCGGCTAGCCAGGGTGCGCCAACGCGGCGCCGGGCATGCTGCCGCCGGTCGATCCGTCCGGGTAAATGTCGTGGAATTTGCTGTAGTCCAGTATCCGCACGTTGCCATCCAGCTTGTCCGACATGATGTCTGCAAAGTGGTGGTTGAAGAAGATATGCTCGGCCGCGTAGGTCTGGCGCGCGTGGACGAAATCGTTGAGCGTGTCGTCGGTGCCGGAGACCGCCACCGACAGCGTGGCGCCCTCCTTCTGCAGGTCTTCCTTGGTCTTGCCCCAGAACGGACTGGATTCGTCGATCTTGTGCAGGATGGTCCACGTGAGCGCGAACACGCCGGAGCGCTCGCGTTCCAGCTCAAGGTCGTAGAAGCGCGTGAAGATCTGCCCTTCCAGCGTCATCTCGCGGCGGATCAGCGTGGCGCGCACCGAGGCTTCCAGTATCAGGTTGCCGCGTTCATTCCCGGTCCTGAGCATCAGCGTCGGCACGCCGTTGAATGGCGTGACCACGGCGACGTCGGAGAACATGATGCGCGAGGTGGGCCGCGAGAAGCGCGCGAACAGCAGGCCCGTTACCGTCGCCACCTCCACCATGCCGAGCAGGATCTCGGTCGAGGCAACGATGTGGCCGTAGGTGGAGCCGGGATTCATGTAGCCGTAACCGACGGTGGCCAGCGTTTCGATCGAGAAGAAGAAGGTGTCGAGGAAGGAGCCGGGCCGCGCGTTGGAGACCGAGCCTGGCACCAGGTAGAACGCCAGCGCGAATCCCACGTTGGTGACCATGTACAGCACACCGACCAGCAGGAAGAAGCGCGGCCAGCTCAGGGTCAGCATCCAGTGGTAGATGTCGCCCCAGTACCTGGGCCCGAGGCCCACGCGCTTGATCTGCGAAGTCCCCATCCGGAACACACCGCGGTCGTTGCCCACTCGTGGACGGATGACCTTTTGCGCCGGTTGGCGCACCGGACCTTCACTCATGATAGACCTGCCTTAGTCGTCGTCGTTGGGATCGAGGCCGGGGAACATGACCTCGGTGTAGCCGAATTTGGAGAAGTCGGCGATGCGCATCGGGTACAGCACGCCGAGCAGATGGTCGACTTCATGCTGCACCACGCGCGCGTGGAAACCGTCAACGTCGCGGCGGATCGGCTGCTGGAACTGGTCCACGCCCTCATAACGCAGTTGGGTGAAGCGCGGCACGCTGCCGCGCAGGCCAGGCACCGACAGGCAGCCTTCGAAGCCCTCTTCCTTTTCGTCCGACAGCGGCGTAAGGACGGGATTGATCAATACCGTTTCCGGCACCTGCGGCGCGTCCGGATAGCGGGCGTTCTGCTTGAAGCCGAAGATCACCAGCTGCAGGTTGACGCCGATCTGCGGCGCCGCCAGGCCGGCGCCATTGGCCGCGTGCATGGTATCGAACATGTCGGCGATCAGCTCACGCATGGCCGGGGTATCGAACTCGGTCACCGGTTCGGCCACGCGCAGAAGGCGCGGGTCGCCCATCTTCAGGATTTCGCGCACCGTCATTTGCCGCCTCCTTCGATCTGGCAATGCATATCGCGCAGGAACTGGCAGTATTCGGCGCCGGTCTCCGGGTGCTTGAGGCCCATGGCGGTCATCGCCTTCAGGTAGCCCAGCTTGGAGCCGCAGTCGTAGCGCTGGCCGTCGTAGCGGTAGGCCAGCACGCGTTCGTCCTTCATCAGCGCGGCGATGCCGTCGGTCAGCTGGATCTCGCCGCCGGTGCCGGTGCCGAGGTTCTCCAGGTACTGGAAGATGCGGCCGGACAGCACATAGCGGCCCACCACCGCCAGCGTGGACGGCGCCACGTCCGGCGACGGCTTCTCGACGATGCCGTGCACCAGCTCCAGCTTGGGCTGGTAGGCCGAGGCGCTGACGATGCCGTACTGGCGCGTGGCCGCACGCGGCACTTCCTGCACCGCCAGGATGCTGCAACGCTCATACGCATACAGGTCGGTCATCTGCGCCAGCACGGGCTTGACGCCGTCGGCGGTGTCCATGAAGTCGTCGGCCAGCAGCACGGCGAACGGTTCGTCGCCAATGACGGGGCGCGCGCACAGCACCGCGTGCCCCAGGCCCAGTGGCTCCGACTGGCGGATGTAGATGCAGTTGACGTTTTTCGGAATGACGTTCTGCACCAGCTCCAGCAAGGCTTTCTTGTTGGCCGCTTCGAGTTCCGCTTCCAGTTCGTAAGCCTTGTCGAAATGGTCTTCGATGGCGCGCTTGTTGCGGCCGGTGATGAACACCATTTCCGTAATGCCGGCGGCGACCGCCTCCTCCACCGCGTACTGGATCAGTGGTTTGTCGACGATGGGCAGCATTTCCTTCGGCTGCGCCTTGGTCGCGGGAAGAAAACGGCTGCCAAGACCGGCGACCGGGAATACTGCTTTTCTGATTTTGGACATGATATCTATCTTTTTTATCTGGCTTCCAGCAGTGCCAGCAGGCCCGCCTCGTCCAGTATGGTGACTTCAAGTTCCTGGGCCTTGGCCAGCTTGCTGCCGGCGTCGGCCCCCGCAACCAGGTAATGCGTTTTCTTGGATACCGAACCGGATACCTTGCCGCCCTGCGCTTCGATCATGGCGCCCGCCTGGTCGCGGCTCAGGTTGGGCAGAGTGCCCGTCAATACAAAGGTCTTGCCGGTCAGCGGACCTTCGGCCGCCTGCTCCGGCAGCTGCGCCAGCAGATCGCTACGCAGCTGGTCCAGCGCCAGCAGCTGGTCGCGATGGCCCGGTTCGGCCATCCATGCTTCCAGCGACTCGGCGACGTTGGCCGGCAGGCCGAACACCGTAAACACCTTCAGGTGCGCCAGCACTTCCAGCGTGACCTCCTGTTCGACCAGCTGCTTGCTGCGCGGTTCCGTCAACTTCGGGATGCCCAGCGCGGCCATCAGCTTGACGGTGTCGAGCTTTTCACGCAGCTTGGCGCTGGGCGGATGCTCGCCGGTCGGCGCTACGCCTGCCGCCAGCAAGGCATCGATGGCTTCCTGGTTTTTCGGTTCGGCGAAGAAGTCGGCGATGGAATCGGCGACGATGCCGCCGATGTCCGGCAGCACGCGCAGCAGCGCGGCCGGCACGCGGCGCACCAGGTCGAAACGGCCCAGCCATTCGGCCAGCGTCTTCGCGGTCGATTCGCCCACATGGCGGATGCCGAGCGCGAACAGCAGGCGCTCCAGCGGCGGGTTCTTGCTGGCGGCGATGGCTTCCAGCAGGTTGTCCGCCCACTTGGTGGCGATCTTGCCCTGCGCGACAGTCTCCGGCGTCGTGCCTTCGCGCTCGTCGGCGAGGCGCTTCATTTCGAGCAGGTCTTCGAGCTTCAACGCATACAGGTCGGCGACCCGCTGCACCAGGCCATGTTCGACCAGGTTGTCGATGTAACGGTCGCCCAGGCCTTCGATGTCCATCATGCGTCGGCCGGCGAAGTGGCGGATCGCCTCCTTGCGCTGGGCGGAGCAGAACAAGCCACCCGAGCAGCGGGCGATGGCCTCGCCCTCTTCGCGTACCACATGCGAGCCGCACACCGGGCAAGTCTTCGGCAACACGTAGGCTTCCGGTTCCGGCGACGGCCGGCGCTCCAGCACCACGGACAGCACTTCGGGGATCACGTCGCCGGCGCGGCGCACAATGACGGTGTCGCCGACGCGCACGTCCTTGCGGCGCACTTCATCCTCGTTGTGCAGCGTGGCGTTGGTGACGTTGACGCCGCCAACAAACACGGACGCCAGCCGCGCCACCGGCGTGATGGCGCCGGTGCGGCCGACCTGCACCTCGATCGCCTGCACGGTGGTCAGCGCCTCCTCGGCCGGGAATTTGTGCGCCAGCGCGAAACGCGGCGCGCGCGAGACGAAGCCCAGCGTGCGCTGGTCCTGCAGCAGGTTGGCCTTGTAGACCACGCCGTCGATTTCGTATGGCATGGTCGGACGTGCCTCGCCGATCCGTTTGTAGTAGGCCATCAGGCCGTCGTAGCCGCGCACCACGTCCGCCTCTTTCGCCACCGGCAGGCCCATGCCGCGATACCAGTCCAGCAGCGCGGAGTGCGACAGCGGCATCTCCGCACCTTCCAGCGCGCCGACGCCATAGGCGAAGAAACTCAGCTTGCGCGATGCGGTGATGCGCGAATCGAGCTGGCGCAGGCTGCCCGCCGCCGCGTTGCGCGGATTGACGAACTCCTTCAGGCCGGCCTCGCGCTGACGGGCGTTCATCGCTTCGAAGTCGCTCTTGAACATCAACACTTCGCCGCGCACATCGAGGATGGCCGGCGGCGTTGGAGTGTTCAGGCGCAGCGGAATCGAGCGGATGGTGCGGATATTGGTGGTGACATCCTCGCCGGTGTAGCCGTCGCCGCGCGTGGCCGCTTGCACCAGCAGGCCGTCGACATAACGCAGGTTGATGGCCAGGCCGTCGTATTTGACTTCGGCCGCGTATTCGACGGCGGCCGCCGCGTCGAGGCCTTCGCGCACGCGGCGGTCGAAGTTCTCGATATCCTCGTCGGTGAAGCCGTTGTTCAGCGACAGCATCGGCACCGTGTGGGTGACCTGGTCGAACTGCGGCAGCGGCGCCGCCCCAACGCGCTTGGTGGGCGAATCGGGCAGCGCGAACTGCGGGTGCGCCTCTTCCAGCTTTTGCAGTTCGATGAACAGCTTGTCGTACTCCGCGTCCGGGATGGTGGGCGCGTCTTCAACATGATAGGCGTGCAGGTGCTTGTTGAGTTCTGCGCTCAACGACTCTATGCGCGCCTTGTAATCCACTTCAGTCATTACCGCTTCCCGCTAGCTAAACAAACGCAACGCGCGAATCGAACCGGCCGGAATATCGGCGTCGTTCATCTCGGCGTAGAAATCCTGTACCTGGCCGGCGATCTCCGCCAGCGCGGCGTCCGACAACGGCTGGTTGTAGTCGTCGACGATGGTCGCGTCCAGGCGGCCCACCAGCGACTTGGCACAGGCGACCATGGCGCCGAAGCCGTCGCGGGACGGCGCCACGCATGGCACGTCCAGCAGCAGCGTCAAACGCGGCGTGGTTTCCTCGGCCAGCGTGACGTTGGTCGACAGCGAGAACAGGTGGCCGCCCTCGCCGTCCGGCATCACGTAGCGGCCGTCGGGACGCACGTCGAAGCCCTGCTTCTCCAAAGCGCCCAGCAGCGTGGTGATGGCCCACGGCGCGCCGTTGGTCTGCAGGTTGACGCCCAGCTGCGCGTCGTGCCCGGCGACGAAGCGATGCAGGTTGCGCGCCTCGGCCATCACTTCGATCATGTCCGGGATTTCCGGCTCGGCGCCGATTTCGTCGGCCATCGCACGCAGGCGCGTGACCAGTTCCGAGTATTCCAGTTCGTTCAGCGCGGTGCTGCGGCTGGCCAGCTGCACGCCGCCCTGCAGCTTGGTGTAGACGCCGCCGTGCACGATGGGCTCCCATTCGCCGCTAACGGCCAAGCCGATGTAGTGCACCGGCTTATTGCCGACCATGCGCAGCGTTTGCAGCACCGGCAGCAGCTTGTCGCCGCGCGCCGGACCTTCCAGCGCCAGCGGCAGCAGGCAATCGATCAGCGGATCGACCAGCGCGGTGGTCTGTTCGGCGGCCGGGGTCACGCCGGCAGCGTGCGGCGCGGCCGGTGGCACGGTCGCATCGGCGGGATCGATCTCGAATTCGGCGGCGACGGCGGCCAGCGCCGCGGCGGCGGCCGAGGCTTCGCCACCGGCCACGCCGGGCGCCGCGCTGTCGAGCGAGAAGCTAGGCTCATGGCGCGCGGCTGGTGTATCGCCGGTACGCATCAGCACATCGTCATGGTCGGTCGAGAAGGCGCGTTCCACGCTCTTCTTGGCTTTGTATTCCTGGATCTTGTTGTAGCCGAAAACGCCGGCGACGAATACGCCGGCGATCCCGATCAAACTCATTTGTAGGTCTGTCATGCTGCTTGTGCCTCGGAAGCGAAGTTTGCGGCGGATTCCATATCCACCGCCACGATGCGCGATACGCCCTGCTCTTGCATCGTCACACCGATCAGTTGATTGGCCATCTCCATCGCAATCTTGTTGTGCGAGATGAAGAGGAATTGGGTGTGGTCAGACATACGTTTGACCATCCGGCAGAATCGTTCGGTATTGGCGTCGTCCAGCGGCGCGTCCACCTCGTCGAGCAGGCAGAATGGCGCCGGGTTGAGCCGGAACATAGAGAACACCAGCGCCGTTGCGGTCAGCGCTTTTTCACCGCCGGACAACAGGTGAATGGTGGCGTTCTTTTTGCCCGGCGGCTGGGCCATGACCTGCACGCCGGAGTCGAGGATTTCGTCGCCGGTCATGATCAGCTTTGCCTGGCCGCCGCCGAACAGGATCGGGAACAGTTCGGAAAAGTGGCCGTTGACGCGGTCGAAGGTGTCTTGCAGCAGATCGCGCGTCTCCTTGTCGATGCGCGTGATCGCGTCCTCCAGCGTGTTGATCGCCTCGTTCAAGTCGGCGTTCTGCGCATCGAGGAAGTTCTTGCGTTCGGAGGCGGTCGCCAGTTCGTCCAGCGCCGCCAGGTTGACCGCGCCCAGCATCGAGATCGCATTGGTCAGGCGCGTGACCTCGCCCTGCAGGTAGGAGGCCTTCATATCGGGATGCAGCTTCTCGGCCAGTGCCGCCTCGTCGGCCTGCACTTCCGCCAGCTGCGCCGCGAACTGCTCCTGGTTCAGGCGCGCGGCCTGTTCCTTCAGCTGCATCTCCATGATCTTGTCGCGCTGCGGCTGCAACGCGCGTTCGGTCGACATGCGGCCTTCCTCGAACATGCGCAGCTGCTGCGCGATCTGGTCGAGTTCATGGCGGGCGTCGGACAACGCCTTTTCCTGGCTGGTGCGGCGGTCCAGCAGTTCCTGCAGGCCGTCATTGGCCTGGCCGGATTCCAGGTTGGCCAGTTCGTTCTGTCCCGCTTCCAGGCTTTGCGTGACCTGCACCACCTGCGCGTTCGCGGTGGCGATGGAACGGCGGAATTCTTCGATCTTGCTGCGCTGGGACTTCTCCGCGAACTGCGCTTCCTGCGCGGCGCGTTCCAGATCGCGCAATGCTTCGCGGGCGTCGGCCAGGCGCTGCTCTTTTTCCAGGAACAGGGTCTGGCCCTCTTCGTGGTCGCCCTGGAGATTGCCAAGCTCCATATCGAGCTGCTCGAACTTCTCCTCGGACTCCATCTTGACCTGCGTTTGTTCCTCTTCCTGCGCGGCGATTTCGGCCAGGTCGGCTTCGATCTGGTTGCTGCGCTGGTTGAAGCGCGCTTCGATCTCCGACAGCTTGACCACGTCCAGCTGCAAGGTGTGCACCGACTGCTGCAGGCTTTGCAGCTTGGCGCGGTACTCCGTCAGGCGGCGCGTAAGTTCGGAGACGGCGGCATCGGCGCGCACCGAACGGGCCCGCGCCTCGTCGGCCAGCATCTGCTGCGCGCGCAGCTGCTTGGTGATGTTGTCGATTTCCTGCTGGCGGCCCAGCATGCCGTCCTGCTCCGAGTCGGCGGCGTAGAAACGCACGCTGCCCTGCGTGACGGCGTGGCCCTGGCGCGTGACGAAGCAGCCGCCGGCCGGCAGCCTGGCGCGTTCGGCGAAGGCTTCGGCCGTGTCCTCGGCGATGTAGACGTTGTGCAGCCAGTCCTGCAGCAGGCCGCGCAGGCCAGGGTCGTTCAGCTTGAGCAGGTTCAGGAACGGCTTCAGGCCGGCCACTTCCGCCGGCGCCGGGGGCACGGCGGTGGACGGCGCGAACAACGCCAGCTTGGCCGGCGGCGCGTCGCCGAAGAAGGCCTTGGCCCATTCGATATTCGACATCTGCAGCGCCGAGGTGCGCTCGCGCAGCACGGATTCCAGCGCGGTCTCCCAGCCGGATTCGATGTTCAACTTTTGCCACAGGCGCGGCAGCGTATCCAGCTCGTGCTTTTGCAGCCACGGCGTGACCTTGCCCTGGGTCTGCACGCGCTCCTGCAACTGGCGCAGCGCGTTCAGGCGCGCTTCCAGTTGTGCGTTGGCTGCGGTCTCGGTGTTGACCTGCTGCTGCGCGGCCTGGCGTTCTTCTTCCAGCTTGGGCTGCTGTTCCAGCGCCTCTTCCAGCAGGAAGCCTTGTTCTTCCAGCGCCTGCTGCTTTTCCTCCAGCTGCATGCGCAGATTGTTCAGGTGCGCGCTGTCCGGCAGATTGAGGCCGCTCTTTTCCTGCTGCAGGCGCTCGCGCCGCACGGCCAGGCCGTTGAGGATGTTGTTGGCGTTGCGCTGGTGCGCCGATTCCAGTTCCAGCTGCTGCTGCGCCTGCATGATGCGGGCGCGCGATTCGGTGCTTTTGGTCTGCGCCTCGCGCCACACCTGCTCCAGCATCGGCAGCGACTCGGCCTTTTGCTCGGCCATCATCTGCGATTGCTCGACCTTGGCCGACAGCTCTTCCAGCGTGAACTCGGCTTCCTCGATCTGGCCGCCGTATTCGCTGGCCTGCTGCTGCCATTGGTCGCGCTGCGCGGTCAGCGCGGCCAGCTGCGCCTGCAGGCGGCTGCGCGATTCGATGACGAACTTGATCTGCGCTTCCAGGCTGCCGATTTCGGCGTTGGTCTGATACAGGCTGCCCTGCGCCGTGTGCAGGCGGTCGCCGGCCGCGAAGTGGGCCTGGCGCATCTGCTCCAGCGACAGCTCGACGTTGCGCAGCTTGGCGGTCTGCTCTTCCAGGTCGTTCTGCGCCTGCTCCATCTCGCGGAAGTATTTTTTCTGCTCGTTCTCGGCTTCGATCTTGCGCAGCAGCCAAAGCAGCTTTTGCTTCTCTTCCTGGTCCGCTTGCAGCTGATGGAACTTGGTGGCGACGGCAGCCTGGCCTTCGAGCTTCTCCAGGTTCGAATTCAGTTCGCGCAGGATGTCCTCCACCCGCAGCAGGTTCTCGCGGGTGTCGTGCAGGCGGTTCTCGGTTTCGCGGCGGCGCTCCTTGTATTTCGAGACGCCGGCCGCCTCCTCCAGGAACACGCGCAGTTCTTCCGGCCGCGATTCGATGATGCGGCTGATCATGCCCTGGCCGATGATGGCGTAGGCGCGCGGACCGAGGCCGGTGCCGAGGAAGATGTCCTGGATGTCGCGCCGGCGCACCGGCTGGCCGTTGATGTAGTAGGTCGAGGTGCCGTCGCGCGTGAGCGTGCGCTTGACGGCGATTTCGGCGTACTGGCCCCACTGGCCGGAAGCCTTGCCCTCATTGTTGTCGAACACCAGTTCGACCGAGGCGCGCCCTGCCGGCTTGCGGTGGGTCGAACCGTTGAAAATGACATCCTGCATGGACTCGCCGCGCAGCTCGGAAGCCTTGGATTCGCCCAGCACCCAGCGCACGGCGTCGATGATATTCGACTTGCCGCAACCGTTGGGTCCCACCACGCCAACCAACTGACCCGGCACCTGGAAATTGGTGGGATCAACGAAAGACTTAAATCCCGACAATTTGATGGAAGATAGACGCACGTTGTTATCTGGGCAGTGGGCTGGAAAAGTTCACAATAATACCATTTTGCGCATCAAATCAGGCCGAAAACGCGTCATGGAGGGTGAGTTCACCTATCGTAGCGGGGATTTCGGTTCGCGCCAAATGTTGCGGGTGTACGGTTTGTCGTGGCCCGACAACCACAGCGCCGCCTCGGTGATCCAGGTTTCGGCCGGAATCGGCTCCACCCGCGGCGCGATCAACATGATGGGAAGGCACAACACCATCAGCAGCCGGCCCAGCGCCATGTGATGCTCGGTGCTGGCGTACCAGATGAAAATGGCCGCCACCACCAGGCCAAGCAGGCTACCGGTCACCGACTCGGACACTGAATGGGCCTGCACATAGACGCGGGAAATGGAGATCAATATGGCCAGCAGCACGCCCAGCAAGGTGCCGAGCACCCGCGCCTGCGCCGGCGCCGAACGGAACGCCAAGAAGAACGCGACCGGGAAGACGGCGGCGGCGCGCATCGCGTGGCCGCTGAAGCCGGCAAATTCCACCGATTCGACGCCGATGCCCCAGCCAACAAAAGCCATCTTCGTGGCGACGACCAGGGCCATGCCGATGCCGAACAGGATGCACCAGGCCGCCGTCAGCCGCCAGGATTTGCCAGCCAGCAGCCAGACTGCAATCGCCACGCCGATCGGCCCGGTCACCGCCAAACTGCCCGCCACACTCAAACCATGCCACCACATCATCATCTAAAAACCCTATCGTTGTTTTTTGCACCGCGTCATTTAAACACATGCGGGCGCATTGTATCGAAAATTACTTCGCAGCAATAGTGTGCGGCAAAAAACAGGGGGGGGCCGACGCGCTTTGATGGGGCATGGCATACTGCCAGCGCTTGCCCTGACACTAACTTTTCTGGAGTTTCGCAATGAGTTTATCGACCTGGCTGTTGTTCTTATCGGTTTCGCTGGCGGCGGCGTTCAGTCCTGGGCCGGGCGTGCTGATGGCCATCTCGACCGCGACCACCATGGGCGCGCGGCGGGCGCTCTACAGTTCGGCGGGCAATGCGCTGGGTGTGTTCATTGTGGCGACCACGGCCGTTGCCGGCCTGGGGCTGTTATTGAAGACATCGGCGCTGGCGTTTGGCGCGTTGAAGGTGGCCGGCGCGGCCTACCTGATCTACCTGGGCATCAAGGCGTGGCGCCACGCCAGCCTGGTCACTGAAACGGCCGAGGTTGCCGCTACCGCGGCGCCGGTGGCGAACGTGGCCGAAGCCAGCCGGCTGTCGACCTTCCGCAGCGGCCTGCTGGTCGCGGTGAGCAATCCCAAGGCGATCCTGTTCTTCACCGCCGTGTTCCCGCAGTTCATGCCGCCCGACCATGTGGACCCGGTGCGCTTCCTGCTGTTGACGTCGACCTTCACCAGCTGCACCTTGTTGTCGCACTTTTTCTACGTGGCGTGCGCGTCGTGGTTGAAGCGCAGCGTCAAGCAGAGCATCGCCCGCACCCGCCTGGCCAAGCGCACCACCGGCGTGATTTTCGTCGGCATGGGCGGCGCCTTGCTGACGTTGACAAACTCGAAGTAAGCCGACGGCAGACGGCGGTACAACTGTTCCATGAATGCCGCCCTCAGAAATCAGCGTAGACGGCCTGGCTATTGGCGCGGCCGAAACAGGAATATTTAGCCGAAGGCCGAGGCTGGCGGGTCGATGTTGGCGTCGTTGTCGGCGCTGCGGGCCAACGCTTGCGACAACGCGACGGCGACCACGCCTTCGCTGCGCACCACCTGCACAGTTTGATCCAGGAAGCGCTTGGCCAGCTGCTCGCCGGACATCGAGAACGCTTCCTGCCGCGCCGCCGTCGAGAAGATGTACAAGGTGCGCAAAGGACTGATCCACGCCAGCTTGACCTTGCGGCTGCCGCCATCCTCCTGCTCGAATTCCAGCCACATGCCGCGCGTCAGGCTGTCCACTTCGATGGCGGCGTCTTCCTCCTCGGGCGCGGGCTGCCGCGCGGCGCGCGCTTCGGCCTCGGCCTTCTCGGCCGCTTCCGCTTTGGCTTGCAGCTCCAGGCGCCGTTCGGCGGCCTGCTGCGCCACCTGCATGGAAATTTCCAGCTGGCGCTCCGGCGAAATCTCCAACGGCGCGCGCACGATCGAGGCGTGGCATTCGGCCAGCTCGGCAAAGAATTGCAGGCGGTCGGCGTCCTGCCACTTGATGATGTCCAGCCATTTGTTCAGCGTGGACAGCAACACCGGCAGCTTGGTGATCAGCTGCTTGCGGTCATCCGCGTTGAGCTTGGGTCGCACACTCCAGATCAGGTCGTCCATGGTCTTGGTGGCGTTGTTGACGGCGCCCGGCTTGTCGTCCTCGATGCTGTAGGCGATGGTCAGCACCGACACCCAGCGCTGTTCCAGGAAGGCTTCCACCACGGCGATCACTTCGCCGGTGCCGATGCGTAGTGCGACTGCATTCTTGGCCAGCTTGCTGGACTCGGCCATCTTCTCCTGCTTCAGCGCGGCCGCGATGGGCTCGGCGATGGCGGCTGCGGCGGCGCGCTCCTCGGCCTGGATCGATGCTTCCAGTTCGTTGACGGCTTCGGTGAAGACCGACAATTCATGGTCGTAGTCGCGGCCGACGCGGTCCACGCTGCGCTGCATCGCCTGGAACAGCGGGTCTTCCGGTCCCTTGCGCTGCTCCCAGCCCATGCGCGACAGTAGGTCGATCAGGCGGCGCGCCGGATGGGCTTCCTGGAAGAAGAAGTTCTTGTCGACCAGCGCGGCCTTCAGCACCGGGATTTGCAGGAAACGGATCAGGTCGCGGATTTCCTGCGAGATGTTCTGGTCGCGGAAGACGGTGTCGAAGATCGCCGACAGCAGGTCGATGGTGCTCTCGTCGGTGCGCGACAGGCTGCCCTGCGGCATGCTGGCCTTGATGTTCGGCAGGTAGAAGACGTTGCCGCCGGCCGCCGCAGGTGCCGCGCCAACGCCGGCGGGCGCGGGCGGCGATGGCATGGCGGCCATGCCGGCCACCGCGCCCAGCGTGCCGATGGATTCGTACGGCACCGCTTTTTGCAGCTGCGCGAGATACGCCAGCAGCGGCTGCTTGGCGCCGATCTGCGACAGGCGTTGCGCCTCTTCGTTGCTCAAGCCACCGGACATGTGTCCCTGTGCAGGACCTTGCACCCAGACGCCGCCCTGCCCTACGCCCGCAGGCAGGGATTCGCCGCCAGCGGCGACCGGTGCGCCTGCCGTACCGACGGCAAAGCCGGGAGCCATCAACAGGCCGCCAGCCGCGCCGGGTGCGGCCACGAAGCCATGCGCCGCGCCGGACGATCCCGCTGGAACCGCCGCGCCATGCGCGACAATGCCAGCCGCTCCACCCAGGCCCACGCCAGCCACACCGGCGCCGGC
>NZ_WWCX01000319.1:0-311 GCF_009857655.1 Duganella vulcania | reverse complement strand
GGCCGGCGCCGGCCCGGCGCGCGAGGCGCTGCGCCGGCAGGCCGCCGAAGCCGGGCTGGACAACGTGCACTTCCTGCCGGCGCTGGAACGGCGCTACATGCCGGCGCTGCTGGCGCGCTTCGACCTCGCCTACCTCGGCTGGCAGCGCCAGCCGCTGTACCGCTACGGCATCTCCCCCAACAAGCTGGGCGACTACATGATGGCCGCGCGGCCCATCGTCCACGCGGTCGACGCCGCCAACGATCCCGTGGCCGAGGCCGGCTGCGGCCTGAGCACGCCGCCGGACGACCCGGCCGCGCTGGCCGCCGCCA
>NZ_WWCX01000318.1:0-312 GCF_009857655.1 Duganella vulcania | reverse complement strand
CCCGATGCCCCGCCGTCATGCCCTGCCGCCGCACCGCCCTGCGCGCCGGACGCCGCAGGCGACGCCTTGCTGGCCGCCCCGCCCTTCGCCGCCAGCGCGCCTTGCAGCAACTTCACCCGGCCCTCCAGCTCGACCAATTTGCTGGACAACTCGATACTATGGGTATCGAGCGCCGCGCATTCTTTCGCGCTCATGCCGGACGGGGCGCATGCCGCCGGCGCCGCCGGCCGCTTCACCCCCTTGGGCAGCGGCAGTGGCGGCAATGGCAGCAAGGCCTGCGCCACGCCCAGCGGCACCGCGCCGCCGGCCTGA
>NZ_WWCX01000317.1:0-320 GCF_009857655.1 Duganella vulcania | reverse complement strand
ACTGGTGGCGCCTGCCGCGCCGCGAGCTGGGCGCGGTGCTGCACATCGGCCTGCCCGGCGCGGCCGAGAACATCGCCTGGCGGCTGGCCTTCATGGTCAGCGTGGCCACCGCGGCCGAGCTGGGCGCGCGGTCGCTGGCCACGCAGGCCTATGTGCTGCAACTGATGGGCGGGGCGACGATGTTCAGCATCGCCACCGGGCTGGCGGTGGAGATCGTGGTGGGCTACCTGATCGGCGCCGGCCGGCTGCGCGAGGCGCACGGCGTGGTGCGGCGCGCGCTGGCGCGCGGGCTGGTGGTGTGCGTGCTGATCGCCGCCTGC
>NZ_WWCX01000316.1:0-332 GCF_009857655.1 Duganella vulcania | reverse complement strand
GAAGTGCAGTAATGCATTAAGCTAACTGATACTAATTGCCCGTACGGCTTGTCCCTATAACCTTAGCAGGTTGTGGTGAATGAGAAGTACGTTGTAACGTTCGTTGATACAACTTCATTACCTAAATATTTACTGCATAAACGATATAAATCGTTTATAATACTTCCTCCAGATTCTTGGCGGCGCGGAAAAAGACGCGACGCTAGTACAAGTCAATGCCTGATGACCATAGCAAGTTGGTCCCACCCCTTCCCATCCCGAACAGGACCGTGAAACAACTCTGCGCCGATGATAGTGCTGCAACCAGTGTGAAAGTAGGTTATCGTCAGGCT
>NZ_WWCX01000315.1:0-341 GCF_009857655.1 Duganella vulcania | reverse complement strand
GCGCTGGCCGCCGCCGACAACCGCCGCCGCCTGGCGCCGCTGTACGCGCACGACCGCGTGCAGCTGTCGCTGGTGGGCAACGGCGCCAACGCCCAGCTGGCGATCGACGTCCCGGTGCGGGTCGAGCGCCGCCTGGCCTACGCGCTGACCGCGCTGCTCAAGCCGGAACGCCTGGCCAACATCCTGCGCGACGAAAACATCGGCAGCCACCAGGCCATGTCGCTGTACGACAGCGAGGGCGTGATCGTGACCCGGGCCGGCGGCCCGCACCAGTTGCCGGGCGAGACGGCCGAGGCCGCGCTGCGGACCGGGCTGCAGGCCAGCGGCAACGCGCTGCTGGC
>NZ_WWCX01000314.1:0-349 GCF_009857655.1 Duganella vulcania | reverse complement strand
GCAGCAACCAGCTGGCCGGCCTGACCACCGACCAGGTGGCCGCGCTGTCGACCAACCAGATCGTCGCGCTGACCACCGCCGCCGTGTCCGGCCTGACCACCAACCAGATCGTTGCCCTGACCACCGGCCAGGCCAGCGTGCTGAGCACCGCCCAAGTGGCCGCGCTGACCACCAACGCCATCGCCGCGCTGTCGACCAACGACTTCGCCGCGCTGTCGACCAACGCTGTCGCCTCGCTGAGCGTGAACCAGGTCAAGGCCCTGACCACCGCGCAAGTGGTGGCGCTGAGCACCGGCGAAGCCGCCGCGCTGAGCACCGCGCAAGTGGCCGCGCTGTCGACCAACGCCAT
>NZ_WWCX01000313.1:0-350 GCF_009857655.1 Duganella vulcania | reverse complement strand
CATCCCAGTGGCCGGTCGCGCCGGCCGGTTCGCCGTGCGCCAGGCGGAAGCCGCCCACTTCCCGCGCGCTCGGCAGGCCGGCCGACGATTCCTGTGCGCGGCGGCTGTACACATGCAGCACCGTGCCGTGCGCCGGCGCGGCGAAGCGGTTGCTGCTGCGCGGATGCCCGCCGCGCTCGACGCCATGCAGCAGCGTCCGCACCAGGTCCAGCGTGCCGCCCGGGCGGCGCGGATGGCGGGCCGTCTCGTCCTGGCCATCCCACACCGCGATCAGCAACCGGGCGTGGATGCCGAGGTAGCGCGTCAGCTGCGCGTACGCCGCCTGCGCCGGCGTGCGCGGCGCCGCCAGA
>NZ_WWCX01000312.1:0-351 GCF_009857655.1 Duganella vulcania | reverse complement strand
AGGTCATTGCATACTGAATACATAGGTATGCAAAGCGAACGCGGCGAACTGAAACATCTAAGTAGCTGCAGGAAAAGAAATCAACCGAGATTCCCAAAGTAGTGGCGAGCGAAATGGGATGAGCCTGCACGTTTTAGCATGACGCATAGAAGAATCCTCTGGAAATAGGAGCCATAGCGGGTGATAGCCCCGTATTCGAAATGCGATGTGTGGAACTAAGCGTGCGACAAGTAGGGCGGGACACGAGAAATCCTGTCTGAATATGGGGGGACCATCCTCCAAGGCTAAATACTCGTAATCGACCGATAGTGAACCAGTACCGTGAGGGAAAGGCGAAAAGAACCCCGGGAG
>NZ_WWCX01000311.1:0-360 GCF_009857655.1 Duganella vulcania | reverse complement strand
TCAGGATGGCGATGGCGGCCACCTTGATGGCCGACAGGTCGGCCGTTTCCAGCGCGGCGATGTCGTTGGTCGACAGCGCGGCCACTTGCGCGGTGCCCAGCGCGGCGGCTTCGTTGGTGGTCAGCGCAACAACCTGGTTGGTGGTCAGGGCCTTGACCTGGTTGGCGCTCAGCGCGGCGATCGCGTTGGTCGACAGCGCGGCGAAGTCGTTGGTCGACAGCGCGGCAACACCATTGGTGCTCAGGCCGGCGGCCTGGGCGGCGGTCAGCGCGCTGGCCTGGCCGGTGGTCAGGGCGACGATCTGGTTGGTGCTCAGGGCGCCCACTTGAGCCGAGCTCAGCGCGGCGAACTGGTTGGTCG
>NZ_WWCX01000310.1:0-365 GCF_009857655.1 Duganella vulcania | reverse complement strand
GTTCGCCCCCTCGCAGAACACAGCACATGTTGCTGAGTGAAACGAGAAAAAAGAAGGGGTTGACGAAACGATCTAAACGCTTCATACTCTTTCTTCTTCGCTGACGGACACAACGCTTCGCAGCAAATGCAGTACCGAATAAGTTCTTTAAAAATTAACAGTCGATAAGTGTGGACGTTTGATGAAAGTGCACAGCGAACTAGTTTCGCTGATACTTAAAATATCAAATGTTCACAAAAAGTAATGAAATAGGCGCTATGAAAATAGTGGCCTGTCAGTATTTTGAGTGAGCGACCCGTCAGCAATGACGGTGACACGAAAGTGTCAAATAAACAGAGATTAAACTGAAGAGTTTGATCCTGGCT
>NZ_WWCX01000030.1:0-64993 GCF_009857655.1 Duganella vulcania | reverse complement strand
AGTCTGGCATTCGGACACGAGCTCTGCCGTAGACGCGCGTCTACGGCAGAGCTCGTGTCCGAATGCCAGACTTGACCCCAATCGTATTACCGAAGAGCTCGTGTCCGAATGTCAGACTTGACCCCAGTGTTTTGCCCGGGGTTTAGCTGTCGAGGTGGGAGATCAGCAGGCGGCGGTTGTCGGCGTCGCCGGTGCTGGCTTTGTGTTCGACCACCAGGCGCGAGTTTTGCGCGTCCAGCGAGATGCCTACCGACAGGATGTCGATCAGCAGCAGTTGCAGGATGCGCGAGATCATCGACAGGAAGGTCGTGCTGTCCTCGCTGTGATCGACCGCCAGGCATACGCTGGCTTTCTTGGCCAGCGGCGAGTTGCTCGATGTGATGGCGATGACGTCCGCCCCCGCCGCCCTCGCCGCGTCCACCGCCGCCAGCAGATCCGGCAGCTTGCCGGAGTTGGAGATGGCGATCACCACGTCGCCCGGATTTAACAACTCGGCGGCCAGGGTCAGCAAATGCGAGTCGCCATACGCCGCGGTCGGAATGCGGAAGCGGAAGAACTTGTGCTGCCCGTCCAGCGCCACCACGCGCGAATTGCCCATCGCGTAGAACTCGACCCGCTTGGCCTTGGCCACCAGCGCGATCGCCTTGTCCAGCGAACGCACATCCAGCTGATCGCGGAATTTCAAAATCGCGGAAACAGTATTGTCGATTACCTTGGCGCTCAGATCATGCGTGCTGTCGCTGACGCGCACCTGGCTGTGCCGCACTGGAATCGCACCGGTCAGGCTGCTGGCGAACTTCAACTTGAAATCGGCCAGGCCAAGGAAGCCCAGCGAGCGGCAGAAGCGGATCACGGTCGGCTGGCTCACCTCGGCCAAACGAGCGATGTCGGCGATCGGCTCGTTCAACACCAGGCGCGGCTGCTCCAGCACCAGCTGCGCCACGCGCTGCTCGGCCGGCGTCAGCTCATGCTGCAGATGCTGCACGCGCTCCATCAGCGTGTTGGCGCCGCTGCGTCCGCGCAGGTGCTCGGACAAAATCGTCGCCACACCATAGAACGCCGGATTAGGCGTGGTGATCACATACGTCGGGATCTCCGACAGGTAGCTGGTGAAACGCCCCTTGGCCTCGAAGCGCGCGCGGAACGGCGACGACGCGAACCACTCGCCCATGCGCGGCACGATGCCGCCGCCGATGAACATGCCGCCGAACGCGCCCAAGGTCACGGCCAGGTTGGCGGTGGCGCCGCCCAGCATGGCGCAGAAGCATTCCAGCACCTCCAGGCACAGCGGATCCTTGTCGGTCAGCGCGCCGGCCATGATCTCCTGCGAGGTCAGGTCGCGCACCTGGCGGCCGTTGCGCTTGGCGATGGCGCGATAGATGATCTCCATGCCGGGGCCGGAAATCAGACGCTCGGTCGACACGTGCGACCAGGTCTGCCACGCGTACTGCAAAATCGAATATTCGCGCTCGTCGGCCGGCGCGAAGTTGGTGTGGCCGCCTTCCGAACCGAGCGTGACGAAACCGTCCACGGTCGGAATCACGCCCGACACGCCCAGGCCGGTGCCCGGCCCCAGCACGCCGATGACGGAATTGGAGGCCGGCTTGCCACCGCCCACCTGCATCAAATCGGCCGGCTTCAGGCCCGGCAGCGACATCGCCAGCGCGGTGAAGTCGTTCACCACCAGCAGCGTGTGCAGGCCCAGCGCGCGGCGCACTTCGTCGGTGGAGAATTCCCAGTCGCGGTTGGTCATGCGCACATGGTCGCCGCTGACCGGGTTGGCCACCGCCAGCGCCGCGTGGTTCAGCGTGATGTCGGCGTGGTCCGCCAGGTAGGAGCGCAGCATCGCAACGATGTCGGTGTAGTCGTCGCACTTGAGCACCCGCACCGCGCGGAACTCGCCGGGCGCGGTCTGCAGCGCGAAGCGGGCGTGGGTGGCGCCGATGTCGGCCAGCAGGCGCGGGCCGTCGGCAAAGGCGGTGCGATTCAGTTTTTGATCCACTTCAGCTTGTTTCATCGTCGATTCAGTCAAAACAGTTGGCGGAAGCATACCCGAAATACGCAATGTTAAGAAGGAAACTGGTGCAAATTCCCCTCTCCCGCCACGCTACGCGGCGTAGCCGAACCACGCTCCGAAGGCCGGCAGCTCCACCTGGCCGTTGACGACCGTGCCCGGCAGGCCATAGCCTTCCATCTGCTCGGCGCCCACCGCCTGCGGCAGCGCGCAGCGGACCGGCTCCGCGCCCAGGTTGAATACGGCGATGATGCCGCGCTCGCCCTCGGCGTCGCGGCGCAGCGCCAGCACCGGCTCCGGCGCGTCGAAGAACTCGATGGCGCCGCGCGTCAGCTGCGGCAGCTTGCGGCGCCAGGCGATGAACTTGCGGGTGAACTCCAGCGACGACGCGGCGTCGCCCTCCTGCACCGAGGCAGCCTTGGCCAGGTGGTCCGGCGATACCGGCAGCCACGGCTTGCCTTCGGTGAAGCCACCGTTGGCGCCGGTGGTCCAGGCCATCGGCGTGCGGCAGCCGTCGCGGCCCTTGAACTCAGGCCAGAAGGTGATGCCGTACGGGTCCTGCAGCAGTTCGAACGGCACGTCGGCCTCGGCGAAGGCCAGCTCGTCGCCCTGGTACAGGCACGGCGTGCCCTTGAGCGACAGCTGCATCGCCAGGATCATCTTGGCGAACGCCACCGGCGCGGACGGGCCGCCCCAGCGGGTCGCCACACGCTGCACGTCGTGGTTGCCGACCGACCAGGAAGCCCAGCCGCCCTTGACGCGCGCCTCGAAATTCTCGACCTGCTTGCGGATGTAGTGCGACGAGCAGGTCGGCACCAGCAGATTGAAGCTGTAGGCCATCTGCAGCTTGTCGCCGTCGGCGGTGTACTCGGCCATCACGGCCAGCGAATCGTCGGCGCCCACTTCGCCGATGGCGACCGCCTTGTATTCGTCCAGCAGCGTGCGCAGCTTCTGCAGGAACGCCAGGTTCTCCGGCCGGCTCTTGTCGTAGATGTGCGCCTGCATGCCGTAGGGGTTGACGTCCGAGACGGTGGCGGTGTCGCGGTTGACGGCCGGCGGATTGCTGCGCAGCTCCAGGTCGTGGAAGTGGAAGTTGCAGGCGTCCAGGCGGATGCCGTCGACGCCGCGCTCCAGCCAGAAGCGCAGCGCGTCCAGGTGCGCCTGCTGCACTTGCGGGTTGTGGAAGTTGAGCTGCGGCTGGCTGACCAGGAAATTGTGTAAATAGTATTGACGGCGGCGCGTGTCCCACTGCCACGACGAACCGCCAAACACCGACATCCAGTTGTTGGGCGGGTTGCCGTCCGGCGCCGGATCGGACCAGACGTACCAGTCGGCCTTGGGATTGTCGCGGCTGGAGCGGCTCTCCTTGAACCACGCATGATCCTCTGCCGTGTGGGCCATCACCTGGTCGATCATGATCTTCAGGCCCAGGCTGTGCGCCTTGGCGACCATGGCATCGAAGTCGGCCAGCGTGCCGAACATCGGGTCGACGTCGCAGTAGTCGGAGATATCGTAGCCGAAGTCCTTCATCGGCGACTTGAAATAAGGCGAGATCCAGACGATGTCCACGCCCAGCGATGCGATATAGTCCAGCTTTGCAGTAATACCAGGTATATCTCCTATGCCGTCGCCGTTTGTATCGTTGAAGCTGCGCGGGTAGACCTGGTAAATGATCGCCTCACGATACCAGTCCTGAGCATGCGGGGAAACTTGTGTAAGTTGCTTAGTCATAAGAAAATCCGGGGTTGGCAAAGCTGGGATATAGGTTTGTAGACAATATACATCACGGTAGTGGAATTTTCAATCCATGAACCGGTAGCGGATTATTACAATTAATCCTTAAAAATCAATATCTTGCGTATTTTTACAAAAATTCGCCGGATAAAAATAGTAGTCAAACTACACACTCAGGAGAGAGATAGTGAGCAATACCGGCAACGGGCCGATGCCCCGGCAAATCCCTTACATCATCGCCAACGAAGGCTGCGAACGCTTCAGCTTCTATGGCATGCGCAATATCCTGACGCCCTTCCTGCTCAGCACCCTGCTGCTGTTCGTGCCGCTGGCCGACCGCGCCAGCGAGGCCAAGCACGTGTTCCACACCTTCGTCATCGGCGTGTACTTCTTCCCGCTGCTGGGCGGCTGGCTGGCCGACCGCTGGTTCGGCAAGTACAACACAGTGTTCTGGTTCAGCCTGATCTACGTGGCCGGCCACGCCTGCCTGGCCATCTTCGAGGACAACCTCAAGGGCTTCTACTTCGGCCTGTTCCTGATCGCGTTCGGTTCGGGCGGCATCAAGCCGCTGGTGGCGGCGTTTGTCGGCGACCAGTTCGACCAGACCAACAAGAACCGCGCCAAGGCGGTGTATGACGCCTTCTACTGGATCATCAACTTCGGCTCCTTCTTCGCCTCGCTGCTGATGCCGCTGTTCCTGCGCGACTACGGCCCGGCCGTCGCCTTCGGCATTCCCGGCATCCTGATGGCGATCGCCACGCTGGTGTTCTGGCTCGGCAAGCGCAAATACATCCACGTGCCGCCGGCCGCGCCGAATCCGAACTCGTTCAGCAGCGTGGCCCGCACCGCGCTGATGAGCAAGCAGCCCGGCCAATCGCGGCCCGGCCTGGTGGTGGCCGGTGCCGGCGCGCTGGGCGCGGTGGCGTCGTTGTGCATGACGCCGCAGTGGGGCTTCGTCATCGCCGCCTGCCTGGCGCTGGTGCTGGTGCTGGCGTTCGGCGGCATCGGCGTGTCGATGCAACTGGACCGCGCGCGCGGCCTGCACAGCGACGAGGCGGTCGAAGGCGTGCGCGCCGTGCTGCGCATCCTGATCGTGTTCGCGATGGTGACGCCGTTCTGGTCGCTGTTCGACCAGAAGGCCTCGACCTGGATCGTGCAGGCCAACTCGATGGAGAGTCCCCTGCTGAACATCCTCGGCTGGGAATTCACGCTGCTGCCGGCGCAGATGCAGGCGGTCAATCCGATCCTGGTGATGCTGCTGATCCCGTTCAACAACCTGGCGCTGTTCCCGATCATGCGCGCCATCGGCATCACGCCGACGCCACTGCGCCGCATGGGCCTGGGCATCGCGCTGTCGGCGGCGGCCTGGGTGGTGATCGGCATGATCCAGCTGCGCATGGATGGCGGCGACAAGGTCTCCATCTTGTGGCAGCTGCTGCCGTACGCGCTGCTGACGCTGGGCGAGGTGCTGGTGTCGGCGACGGGACTGGAATTCGCCTACAGCCAGGCGCCGGCGCCGATGAAGGGCATCATTCTGAGCTTCTGGTATCTGGCGGTCACCATCGGCAACCTGTGGGTGTTGATCGTCAACGCGGGCGTGAAGAACGACGCGGTCAGCGCGCACATCGCCACCAGCGGCATGGGCGTGATCGCGTTCCAGATGTTCTTCTTCGCCGCCTTCGCGCTGCTGGTCGCCGCCATCTTCGCGCTGTACGCGATGCGCTACAAGATGGTGGACAACTATCGCACTGCAAACAAGGGCAGCGCGACCAAGTAAGCATCCTACGCGGGCGGCGCCTTGATGTTCACGGCAACGCCCGCGATGATGTCATACGGCACGCGCACCCGAGGCCCTTCGCCGCCGAAATCGGCAGGATTGCGCGTGATGATAAGACGGCCTTCCGCTTCAGCTGTCGCACGTACGATGCAGTCTGGTAGTGAGTATTTGGGAGGATGAGTGATGCTGTGGCCGCGTAAAGTAGCCGCGCGCTCCATGATATCGTCGTTCAGATGAACAATCCGGATGGCCGCCCCGGCAAGAAGGCCTTGAAGCGCTCCTTACCAATTGAGTCCATCTTGCATGCCACTTCCATCCAGGTGATGGAGCTAATGATAGCGTCGTCATAGCTCGTCAGCTCGACCACCGCTGCAGCATGCCCCTCCAGATTGTCGATCAGTATATTCGTGTCGAAGAGGACTATTTCCATTCGGCTCGCGCCTCGCGCTGGTAAGCGACCGCGTCGCGCGGCTTATCCGGATCATTCTTCCACATGCCATGCACGCTCATGACGGCAGCAAGACGTTTCGCGCGCGCGGCGGCGCTGATGGCGGCCGTGTCAGCAGCTACGCCGCTCGCTTTGACAGCCTCAGTCATCTTCGCAAGGGCGGCTTGGCGCTGCCGCTCAAGCATCTCGACCGAGCATTGGGCGGCATAGGCTACCAATAGCGCATCGATATTTTTTGCACCCTTCATACGCGTCATGCGTGACGCACCGCTTAGCCACAATCCTTTAGCTTTGGCCTTCTTCGGATATACAACCGCAAGCATCTGCAGCAGTTGGATGCTAGTCAAATGGTTAGAGTCAACCTGCCGCGCGCGCGCGGCCGCACGCACGCGCGCTATTTCGCGATCGTCCAGTTCTACCGTAAGTTGCGCCATGAAACACCCATTTCGGTTGCCTAGGCAGTTAGTGTATAACAGGCGCACAGACATGGCACTCCGCAAGGGACGAATAGACCCCATCAACGATCAAGGTATCAAAACTACAGGTTTTGGATTACCATAACCGGCAAATACAGGGGTATTTGCCGGTTTTTTGTAGCCGCACTACCTAAATCTATAGTTTTGGAGGCGGCGATATGGGTAGTAGGCATCTTGGAGTTTGGCGGCGGGTCGCCGGGGTTTCTGTTGGCGGCGTGCTGGCTTTGGGCGGTGCGGCGGCCGCTGCCGCCGATGCGGCGACCATCGCCGCCTGCGATGGGCCGTTTGCCACCGTCCTGCAGCCGGCCGTCGCCGCCGATGCGCGGGCTTATTGGCTCAATCGCCAGTTGATCAAATGGCCGGGCGCCGATGCCGCCGGCGGCGTTTTCAAACTCTATCACTCCGCTTCCGCCTCGCTGCACGCGGCGCCCGGCACGCGCGTGTCCGGCGCGGACGGCGCGCTGGCGTTGATGCGCTTCGATGGCGGCTTGCCGGCCGATGTCGCACAGCGCTTCAAGTTTGTCGGCGACGGCGCGGTGCTGGCGTTGGCCTCCGCCGACGCGGCGCGCCTCCGTGGCGTGCTGACGCAGCAGGTCATGCTGGTGCACGAGGCCGACGACGGCACCGTGCGCGATGCCACCACGCTGCAAATCGCCGGCGCGCTCGATGACTTGTACGCGGGCGCCGCCAAGGCGCGGGATCTGGGCGTCAGTGTCGGCGGCTCCGGCGCGCGGCCGGGCAAGCAGACAGGCTTCAAACTGTGGGCACCGACCGCGCAGCGTGTGGCACTATGCACCTACGCCGACGGCTCCGGAAAGGCCTCCGCCCTCACCACCATGCAGCGCGACGACGCCACCGGCATCTGGTCCGCGCGCCTCGATGGCAACCGCTCCGGCCAGTACTACCAATACCTGGTGGACGTGGTGGCGCCATCGGCAGGCCTGGTGCGCAACCTCGTTACCGATCCCTACTCGATCAGCCTCACCACAGACTCGAAGCGCAGCTACATCGCCGACCTGAACGCCGCCAACCTGAAACCCGCCGGCTGGGATAAAACCCCCGCGCCGAAAAAGGTCGCCACCCAATCCGACATGACAGTCTACGAACTGCATGTGCGCGACTTTTCGATCAATGACAGCACCGTCAGCGCCGCCAACCGCGGCAAGTACACCGCTTTTACAGAAGCCGGCTCCAACGGCATGAAGCACCTGGCTGCACTGAGCAAAGCCGGCATGACCGACATTCATTTGCTGCCGGTATTCGACATCGGCAGCGTGCCGGAAAAAGGCTGCGTCACGCCCGCCATCCCGGCAGGCCTGGCGCCGGACAGCGAAGTACCGCAAGCGCTGGTCGCAAAAACCCAGTCCACCGACTGCTACAACTGGGGCTACGATCCCTACCACTACAACGCGCCGGAAGGCAGCTATGCCACCGATCCCGCCGACGGCGCCAAGCGCATCATCGAGTTCCGTCAGATGGTACAGGCGCTGCACAAGACCGGCCTGCGCGTCGGCATGGACGTGGTGTACAACCACACCTTCATCGCCGGCCAAAACGACAAGTCGGTGCTGGACCGCGTGGTCCCCGGTTACTACCACCGCCTGAACGCAAAGGGCGCAATCGAGCGCTCCACCTGCTGCGACAACACCGCCACCGAAAACCTGATGATGGCCAAGCTGATGATCGACTCCGTCGAACAGTGGGCGGTGCAGTACAAGATCGACTCCTTCCGCTTCGACCTGATGGGCCACCAGCCGCGTACCGCGATGGAACAGCTGCAAGCCCGCGCCGACCGCGCCACCGGCCATCACATCAACCTGATCGGCGAAGGCTGGAACTTCGGCGAAGTGGCCGACGGCGCGCGCTTCGTGCAGGCCTCGCAGCTGTCGCTGAACGGCAGCGGCATCGGCACCTTCAGCGACCGCGCGCGCGACGCCGTGCGTGGCGGCGGCGCCGGCGACAGCGGCGTGCAGATGATTACGCAGCAGGGCTACATCAATGGACTGGTGTACGACGCCAATGCGCAAGCGGGCAAGCGCCCCGCCAGCGACCTGCTGCAAACGTCGGACCTGGTCAAGGCCGGCCTGGCCGGTTCGATCCGCAGCTACCCGCTGCGCACCTGGGACGGCAAGACGCAACAGCTGCAGGACATCGTCTACGGCGGCAACCAGCCGGCCGGCTACGCCAGCGAGCCGGGCGAAGTGGTCAACTACGTCGAGAACCACGACAACCAGACGCTGTACGATATCAACGCCTTCAAGCTGCCGCAATCGACCACCAGCGCCGAGCGCGCGCAGGTGCAGATGCTGGGCGCCGCCATCAACGCCTTCAGCCAGGGCGTGGCCTACTTCCACGCGGGCTTCGACATCCTGCGATCCAAATCACTGGACCGCAACAGCTTCGAATCGGGCGACTGGTTCAACCGCATCGACTGGAGCTACCAGGACAACTACTACGGCACCGGAGTTCCGCGCGCGGAGGACAACGGCAAGGACTACGCCCTGATCAAGCCCCTGCTGCGCGACGCCGCCATCAAGCCGTCGCCGAAAGACATCGCCTATGCGCGCGACGCCTTCCGTGACCTGCTGGCGATCCGCTCCAGCAGCACGCTGTTCCGCCTGCGCACGGCGGCCGACATCAAGCAGCGCCTGCGCTTCCACAACACCGGCGGCGACCAGGTGCCGACCGTGATCGTCGCCCACCTGGACGGCGCAGGTTACGCGGGGGCCAACTTCAAGTCCGTCACCTACCTGATCAACGTCGACAAAGTGGCGCAGCGCGTGACGGTCGCGGAAGAAAAGAACCACCACTACCAACTGCATCCGGTCCACACCAACATGGCCGCAGCGGACAAACGCGTGGCCCTGGAAGCCAAATACGACGCGGCCTCCGGCACGTTTGCAATTCCGCCACGCAGCGCCGTGGTATTCGTAGAAAAGAACTAAACACCGTGATATCTTTTTGGCTCCCTATCGATCCAGAAAGAGATCACCATGAGACGCAACCCTATCGCAGCACTGCTGCTACTGCTCACGCTCAGCGCCTGCGGTGGCGGCGGCGACTACGCCGCGCAGGCTAACCGCGCACCGGTCGCCGTGGCCGGTCCCGCGCAAACCGTCGCCGCCGGTACATCGATCAAACTGGCGGGCAGCGGCACCGACGCCGATCAGGATCTCCTCAGCTACACCTGGACGCTGACCAAGCCCTCAGGCAGCGGTGCAACCCTGCTCAACGCCAAAGTCGCCACGCCCACCTTCTTTGCCGACCTGCCGGGCGTGTACACCGCCACGCTGGTGGTCGACGACGGCAAACTCAATAGCGCGCCGTCGTCCGTGATCATTACGGCGCAGTAGCCGCCGTACCTCGTTTGGTGCACCTCGTTTAGTGCGCCGCCATTAAACACGGCGGCCGCCAAGGCCCGCAGGTTCCCGGCGACGGCATAGCTGCTACACTAGTTTTTCGCCCGTCACCGTCGTCCACAACATGAAACTGCACACGCTCGCGCTGCCCCTCTTCTTCTTCGCACTGACCGCTTCCGCCGCGCCCATTGCCGATCCGGTTGAATTGATCAATCCCCTGATGGGCACCGCCAGCAAGCCGGAACTCTCGAACGGCAATACTTACCCGGCCATCGCGATGCCGTGGGGGATGAACTTCTGGACGCCGCAGACCGGCAAGATGGGCAATGGCTGGGCCTACACCTATGACGCCGACAAGATCCGCGGCTTCAAACAGACGCACCAGCCCTCGCCGTGGATGAACGACTACGGCCAGTTCGCCATCATGCCGGTGACAGGGAAACTCAAGTTCACGCAGGACGACCGCGCCAGCTGGTTCTCGCACAAGGCGGAAGTGGCGAAGCCCTACTACTACAGCGTCTACCTGGCCGACGCCGACGTCACCACCGAGATCGCGCCGACCGAACGCGCCGCGCAGTTCCGCTTCACCTTTCCCAAGACCGACCAGGCCTACGTGGTGGTGGACGCTTACGACAAGGGTTCGTACATCAAGGTGATTCCGTCGGAGCGCAAGATCGTCGGCTACAGCACGCGCTACGCGCGCGGCCCGCTGCCGAAGAACTTCAAGAACTACTTCGTCATCTACTTCGACAAGCCCTTCGCCTCGACCCGCATCTGGAGCGGCGACAAGCTGGCCGGCGACGTGATGGAACTGGCCAGCGACCATAGCGGCGCGGTGGTCGGCTTCAAGACCGAAAAAGGCGAGAAGGTCGGCATGCGCGTGGCCTCCTCCTTCATCAGCGAAGAACAGGCGGAGTTGAACCTGAAGCGCGAGCTGGCCTCCGATAGCTTCGACGCCACCGCACAAAAGGGCAAGGACATATGGAACAAGACGCTGAGCCGCATCAGCGTGGAAGGCGGCAGCGACGAGCAAACGCGCACCTTCTATTCCAGCCTGTATCGCATGCTGTTCTTCCCGAATAAGCTGTACGAGATCGATGCCAACAACCAGGTGGTGCACTGGAGTCCCTACAACGGCAAGATCCTGCCCGGCTATATGTTCGCCGGCACCGGCTTCTGGGACACCTTCCGCGCGCTGTATCCCTTCCTGAACCTGATGTACCCGTCGATCAACCGCGAGATGCAGGCCGGCCTGGCCAACGACTACAAGGAAAGCGGCTGGCTGCCCGAGTGGTCCAGTCCCGGCCTGGCCGATGTCATGATCGGCAATAACTCGGCATCGGTGGTGGCGGACGCCTACATCAAGGGCCTGCGCGGCTACGATATCGAAACGCTGTGGCAAGCGCTCAAGCACGGCGCCGACAACGAGGGGCCGATGAGCGCCGTCGGCCGCGCCGGCGTCAAGTACTACAACGAACTTGGCTACGTGCCGTATGACGTCAAGATCAACGAGAACGCCGCCCGCACGCTGGAATATGCGTACGACGACTTCACCATCTACCAGCTGGGCAAGGCGCTCGGCAAGCCGCAATCGGAGATCGGCATCTACGCGCAGCGGGCGATGAACTACAAGAAGCTGTTCGACCCGGAGACGGGCCTCATGCGCGGCAAGAACAAGGACGGCAGCTTCCAGTCGCCGTTCAATCCCTTCAAATGGGGCGATGCCTTCACCGAGGGGAACAGCTGGCACTACACCTGGTCCGTCTTCCACGACGTGAACGGGCTGGTGGACCTGATGGGCGGCCGCGAGAAGTTCGTCGCCAAGCTGGATCAGGTGTTCGCGCTGCCGCCGACCTTCGACGAGAGCTACTACGGTGAAGTGATCCACGAGATCCGCGAAATGCAGATCGCGAACATGGGCCAGTACGCGCACGGCAACCAGCCCATCCAGCACATGATCTACCTGTACGGCTACGCCGGCGCGCCATGGAAGACGCAGTACTGGGCGCGCGAAACCATGAACCGCCTGTACAAGGCCACACCGGACGGCTATTGCGGCGACGAGGACAACGGCCAGACCTCGGCGTGGTATGTGTTCTCGGCGCTGGGCTTCTACCCGGTCACGCCGGCGGTACCGCAGTATGTGGTGGGCGCACCGCTGTTCAAGAAGGTCACGCTGCGGCTGGAGAATGGCAAGACGGTGGTCATCAACGCCCCGGCCAACAGCGACAGCAAGCGCTATGTGAACGCGCTCAAGGTGGACGGCAAGGCCTACTCGAAGAACTGGCTGAGCCACGCAAGCCTGATGCAGGGCGCGGTGCTGGATTTCGACATGTCCAGCCAGCCGAATAAGCAGCGCGCCACCGCACCGGCCGACGCGCCCTACTCGTTCTCCACCGACCGCTAGCGCTTACTCCTGACCGATCAGGACGACCGTGTTCTTCGTGCCGAAGTTGACGCTGCCGCCTTTGACGACGGCGGTTTTGCCCGAGTAGTAGTCCTTGACCTTCTGGCCGTTGGCGAACACCCCGTGCAGGTTGATGCTGGTGGGTTTGTCGGCCGGCAGGTCCAGCGCGACGACCACCTTGTCGTGCAGCGCACCCTTGTCATAGGTGCGCTTGAAGACATAAGGCTTCGCTTGCAGCTGCTGGTGCACGCCGGTGCCGACCGCCACGTGGGCCTTGCGGAACAAGCCCAGTTTGGCCCAGTGCGCGCGCACGTCGGCGATCTTGTAGCCGTCGCGCTGCGCGTTTTGCTGCAGCTCGTCCCAGTTCATGAAGGAGCGCAGCTTGGCGTCGCCCACCGCTTCCGCCACATCGAGCTTGCGCGCGGTTTCGTCGCCGTAGTAGATCTGCGCGGCGCCGGGCGCCAGCAGCAGCTTGTTCGCGCTTTCGAAAGGCTTCTTGCGCGAGGCGTCGAACGGCTTGTCGTAGTCGTGCGAGTCCAGGTAGTTCAAGACCGAGTAGCCATCCAGCGCGCCGCCGTGCAGCATGTTCGAATAGCTGCTGAACAGCGATTCGTAATCCTTGGCGGCGTCGTACACCATGCCGAAATTGATCATGCTGTCGAAGCCGTTCTGGTAGTAGTTGGCAGTCTGCCCGCCGCCCAGGTCGAACACCTGCCCTTGCGCGATGTTGTAGTTGAAGACTTCCGCCGTCATGAAGAACTTGTCGTCGCTAAGCCTCTTGTCCGGATTGGCGCGCTTCCAGTCCTCGTAGGCGGCGCTGGCCACCGTGCCCAACTCCTTCCACACCTTGGCTTCGACGTGCTTGACGGTGTCGGCGCGGAAGCCGTCCACGCCGTACTTGCGCACCCAGTCCGAATGCCATTTCATCAGGTAGTAGCGTGGCGCGCGCGGATAGCCGGTGCGGGCGAAGAATTCGTCCAGCTCCTTCACTTCGCGTTCGAAGCGGCCTTCGCGCTGCCACTTCGCCGCCAGGTTTTCCGGCAGCTCGACCGGAGTGTCGCTGTCGGTGCGGAAGTCGGGCAGGTTCTTCACCAGCGTGCATTCGATGGTGGTCTTGGCGTCCTTGTAGGTGCACTGCGGGCCGGTGCGCACCCAATCGTCCGGCCAGACGTAATCGGTCTCGGTGACAGGGCCGGTCTGGTTCATCACCACGTCCAGCAGCACGCGGATGCCGTGCGCGTGCGCGGCGTCGACGAAGTTGCGGAAGTCGTTCTCCGTTCCCAGGTTGGCGTCGACCGCAGTGAAGTCGGCGGCCCAGTAGCCGTGGAAGCCGTAGGACTTGCCGGTGCCTTCGTCCGTGCCTTCGTGGATTTGCTCCACCGGCGGCGACACCCAGATAGCGCTCACGCCCAGGCTGTCGAAGTAGCCCTCGTTGATCTTGGTGGTGATGCCGGCCAGGTCGCCGCCCATGAAGCCGCGCAGCGGACCGGCATCCGCCTTGCGGCCGTAGGCCAGGTCGTTGCCGACAAAGGCGTTGTTGAAACGGTCCGTCAGCAGGAAGTAGACGGTGGCGTTCTCCCACAGGAATGGCTGGCGCGCGGCCGGCTTTGCGGCCGGCGCGGCGATGGCGGTGGTGCCAACTGTCGCGGCGCCGAGCGCCAGCGCCAAAGTCATTGCAAGGGGAGTCAATTTCATGCTGTCGTCCTTAGTTGTGGTTTTAGGTGATGACGGTCGGACGCGCACGTCCAGTCCATCCGGTGATGCCGCCGACCTGCTCGGCGATGAGTATCAATGCGGCCAAAGCCTGCTGGGTGAGCAGGTGGTGGTAAGTCGGATCGGCCTCGTAACGCTCCAGGTAGACACGCAGGGTGGCGCCCTCGGTGCCGGTGCCGGACAGCCGGAACACGATGCGCGAGCCGTTGGTCATCACGATGCGTATGCCCTGCTGCACGGCGACCGAGCCGTCGACCGGATCGGTGTACTCGAAATCGTCGGCGAAATCGACCACGTAGTGGCCCAGGTCCTGTCCCGCCAGCGTGGGCAGCTTGATGCGCAGGGAGGCCATGAGCTCATTGGCCGCCTCGGAAGCGACCGCCTCGTAATCGTGGCGCGAATAGTAGTTGCGGCCGAAACGCGCCCAATGTTCGTCGACCAGCTGTTGCACCGATTTGCCGGTGACGGCCAGCAGGTTAAGCCAGAACAGTACGGCCCACACGCCGTCCTTCTCGCGGATGTGGTCCGAGCCGGTGCCGTAGCTCTCCTCGCCGCACAGCGTGGCCTTGCCGGCGTCGAGCAGCGTGCCGAAGAACTTCCAGCCGGTCGGCGTTTCGTAGCACGGGATGCCCAGCGCCTCGGCCACGCGGTCGGCCGCACGCGAGGTGGGCATCGAACGGGCGATGCCTTTCAACCCGGCGCGGTAGCCCGGCGCCATGGTCGCATTTGCGGCCAGCACGGCCAGGCTGTCGGACGGTGTGACCTCGAACTTGCGGCCAACGATCATATTGCGGTCGCCGTCGCCGTCGGAGGCGGCGCCGAAGTCGGGCGCGTCGTCCTCCGCCATGATGGCGATCAGCTGTGCCGCGTTGACGGGGTTGGGATCAGGATGGTGGCCGCCGAAGTCCTCCAGCGGCACGGCGTTGATGACGGTGCCGGCCGGCGCGCCCAGCATGCCTTCGATGATGGCCTTGGCGTAGGGACCGGAGACCGCGTGCATGCCGTCGAAGCACATGCGGAAGCCGCTCCCGAACAGCGCCTTGATGGCGTCGAAATCGAACAGGCGTTGCATCAGCTCCGCGTAATCGGCCACCGGGTCGATCACCTCCACGTCCATCTGCTCGATGCGCGACGTGGCGATGCGGTCGATGTCGATGGCCGGGGCGTCGCTGATGCGATAGCGCGAGATGGACTCGGTGCGCTGGAACACCGCCTCGGTTACGCTCTCCGGCGCGGGGCCGCCGGCGGCGATGTTGTACTTGATGCCGAAGTCGCCATCCGGTCCACCCGGATTATGGCTGGCCGACAGCACGATGCCGCCCAGCGCGCCGTGCTTGCGGATCACGCAGCTGACGGCGGGCGTCGACAGGATGCCGCCCTGCCCCACCAGCACCCTGGCGAAGCCGTGGGCCGCCGCCATGTGCAGGATGGTCTGCACCGCCTCGCGGTTGTGGTAGCGGCCATCGCCGCCCAGCACCAGCGTTTTGCCGGCGCAGTCGCCCAGCGTGTCGAACACGCTTTGCACGAAGTTTTCGAGATAGGATGGCTGCTGGAAGACGCTGACTTTTTTCCGCAAGCCGGAAGTCCCCGGCCGCTGGCCAGGGAATGGTTTGGTTGCTACGGTTTGTATGCTCATGTTCGCTCCGCACGGGTGAAGGACTGTATTCGCAGCCCCTGTTTTACCTGTTCCGGCGAAACTGCGGCGCGCAAATACATGGTCAAGCGAACAATCTTACCTCAGCGGGCTACCGGATCGGCGTTATCGCGCACGGCCAGCGTCAGCGCGCCAGCCATCACCATGCATACGCCGCCCAGCATCAGGGTCTTGATCGGATGGCCGGCGAACCAGTACTTGGTCACATAACCCAGCAGCAGGCCGCTGACGATTTGCGGGATCACGATGAAGAAATTGAAGACGCCCATGTAGTAGCCCATGCGCTTGGCGGGCAGCGCGCCGGCCAGGATCGCATACGGCATGGTCAGGATGCTGGCCCAGGCGATGCCCACGCCGACCATCGGCACGAACAGCATGTTCAGGTCATGGATGGCGTAGATGCTGAACAGGCTGATGCCGCCGATCGTCAGGCAGCTCATGTGGACGAATTTGCGGCTGGTCATGCGCGCCAGGATAGGCAGGATGAAGGCGGCCAGCGCGGACACGCCGCTGTACACCGCGAACATCACGCCCACATGGTTGCCCGCGCTCTGGAACGCGGCCGATTGCGCGTCGGTGGTGCCGAACACGTTTTCGCCGATGGCGTTGGTGGTGTAGATCCACATCGCGAACAGCGCGATCCAGGTGAAGAACTGCACGGCCGCCAGCTGCACCATGGTCTTCGGCATGCGCAGGAAGCCGCCGAGGATTTCCTTGAGCGCGTGGCCCAGGCCCTTGGTGCGGCGCTGCTCGGCGCGGAAGGCTTCCATGTCGTCTGGCGGCGTTTCCTTCGCGGTGAGCACGGTCCACAGCACGGCCAGGAAGTAAATCGCGCCGCCGCTGTAGAACGAGTAGCGCACGGTGTCGGGAATGGCGCCGCCGACCGGCACGTTGCTCACGCCCAGATGGGTGAAGATGGTCGGCAGCAGCGAGGCGATCACCGCGCCCCAGCCGATGAAGAAGGTCTGCATCGCGAAGCCGGCGGTTTGCTGCGAAGGTCCCAGCTTGTCGCCGACGAAGGCGCGGAACGGCTCCATCGACACGTTGATCGCGCCGTCGAGCAGCCACAGGACGATGGCGGCCATCCACAACGCGGAGGAATTCGGCATCAGGAACAGCGCGATCGATGCCAGCAAGGCGCCGACAAAGAAGAACGGGCGGCGGCGGCCCCAGGTCGGGTGCCAGGTGTTGTCGCTCAGGTAGCCGATAATCGGTTGTACCAGCAGTCCGGTCACGGGCGGCGCGAGCCAGAACAACGGCAAGTCGTCGGGATTGGCGCCCAGCGTGGAGAAGATCCGGCTGACGTTGGCGTTTTGCAGCGCAAAGCCGAACTGGATGCCTAAGAAGCCTAAGCTCATGTTCCACAGCTGCCAAAACGACAGTATGGGCTTGCTGCTGGAAGATTGCATGCTGCGCGTCCCGGATTATTTTGAATTTGTAGCAAAATAACACGCAGGCCGGTGCGTGTCAATTGAAAGAGTTTCCCAGTAAAATAAAGGAAACAAGCCATCCCAAGGGCAGAATTTTGTAGTCAAATGTAGCCAAACAACAAAATCATAACAACCTCAGAGACCACCACACTTACATGAAAAGCAATTCCATCGCAAAACTTGCGGCAGTCTTGCCGCTGCTGGTCGCCGGCCAGGCCGGGCACGCGCAAAACGCCGGCCGCCACTTCGACAGCGTCACCCGCCGCGACGGCCAGCTGGAAGTCCACACCAGCGACGGCAGTTACGTCATCAAGCCCTACTCCGCCGGCATCGTCGAAACCACGTTCGTGCCGAACGGCGAGCAGCTGGATCCGGCCTCGCATGCGGTGGTGCTGGCGCCGGCCAACGTCAGGACCACGCTGGTCACAAAACTGAATAGCATCGAATATGCCACACCCGGCATCGTCGTCACCATTACCAAGTCGCCGTTCCAGATTTCGTATGCCTACAAGGGCAAGCGCCTGGTCGCGGAAAAGCATGGCTACATCAAGGTCAGGGACGACGTGGCCACCGGCAGCAAGGATATCAACAAGGGCGAGGCGCGCGAGCTGGAAGGCATCGAGTTCGCGCTGGACAAGGACGAGGCCTTGTACGGCGCCGGCGAGCGCGCGGTGGGCATGAACCGCCGTGGCCATCGCTTCACCTTGTACAACAAGGCGCACTACGGCTACGACGACAAGTCCGAACAGATGGGCTATGCGATTCCGATGGCGCTGTCGTCGAAGATGTACGCGATCCACTTCGACAATCCACAAACCGGCTACCTCGATTTCGACAGCAAGAAGAACGACAGCCTGACCTACGAAACCATCGGCGGCCGCAAGACCTACCAGGTGATCGCCGGCGACAGCTGGGAGGACGTGGTGGGCAACTACACCAGCCTGACCGGCAAACAACCGTTGCCGCCGCGCTGGGCCTTCGGTAATTTCGCGATGCGATTCGGCTACCGCAACGAGGCCGTCGCGCGCGACACCGTCAACAAATTCATCGCCGACGATATCCCGCTCGACGCCATCGTGTTCGACCTGTTCTGGTTCGGTAAAGAGATCAAGGGCACGATGGGCAACCTGGCGTGGGACAAGGACAGCTTCCCCAACCCCACCGGCATGATCGCCGACTTCCAGAAAAAAGGCGTGCAGACGGTGGTGATCACCGAGCCCTTTATTCTCGATACGTCCGGCAAATGGAAGGAAGCCGTCGAGCAGAAGGTGCTGGGCACCGACGCCGCCGGCGCACCGCTGGCCTACGACTTCTACTTCGGCCACACCGGCTTGATCGACATCTTCGGCAAGCCGGGCAAGGACTGGTTCTGGAACATCTACAAGGGCCTGCGCCAGCAGGGCGTGACCGGCGTGTGGGGCGACCTGGGCGAACCGGAAGTCCACCCGACCGCCATGCGCCACGCCACCAGCAGCGCCGACCAGGTGCACAACATCTACGGCCATCAATGGGCGAAGCTGGTGGCGGAAGGCTACCAGCAGGACTTCCCGAACGAGCGCCCATTCATCCTGATGCGCGCCGGGTACTCGGGCACGCAGCGCTACGGCATCATCCCGTGGTCCGGCGATGTGGACCGGAGCTGGGGCGGTTTGCAGGCGCAGCCCGAGATCTCGCTTCAGATGGGGATGCAGGGCACGGGCTATATGCACTCGGACCTGGGCGGCTTCGCCAACCCGGTGCTGGACAATGAGCTCTACACGCGCTGGCTGCAGTACGGCGTATTCCAGCCGATCTTCCGCCCGCACGCGCAGGACGAGGTGCCACCGGAGCCGGTCTATCGCGAAGACCGCACCAAGGCGCTGGCGCGCGAGGCGATCCGCCTGCGCTATCGCCTGCTGCCGTATAACTACACGCTGGGCTTCGACAACAACCAGAAAGGCCTGCCGCTGATGCGCCCCATGCTGTACGAGGAACCGGGCAACGCCAAGGTGCGCGCGATGTCGTCGACCTACTTGTGGGGCAAGGACTTCCTTGTCACGCCGGTGCTCAAGCAAGGCGCGACGACAGCCGATGTCTACTTCCCGGCGCGCAGCGCGTGGTTCGATTTCTACAGCGGCGAGAGGCACGCCGGCGGCGCCACCGAGTCGGTGAAGCTGAGCGACGACCACGTGCCGGTCTACGTGCGCGCCGGCGCCTTCATCCCGATGGTCAAGGTGGTGCAGACCACGCGCGACTACTCGACCAAACAACTCGAACTGCACTACTACCACGACGCCTCGGTCGGCGCTGGCGCGGGCAAGCTATATGACGACGACGGCGCCACCGCGCAAGCCTACGAACAAGGCAAGTACGAACTGCTGCACTTCGCCAGCAAGCTGCAGGGCCGCAGCCTGACCCTGCGCATCGCATCGGAAGTGGGCAAGCAGTACGAACGTCCCGAGCGCAGCATCGCGCTGCAGGTGCATAACGTGACGGCCCACCCGTCGCTGGTGCGCGTCGAAGGCAAGCCTGTCATCTTCGTCTGGGACGAAGCGGCCAAGGTGCTGAACATCCAGCTGCCGGCCAGCAATCAGCCTGCCCGGAGTGTCGTCGTCACCCTGTAAGCGTGTATGATTGTCGGCCATCGAATCGACCGGTTCGATGGCCATACAAGACTACAAGGGAGATGCCAGTGTCACCAAAAATCATCAGCACGCTGTTCGCGCTTAGCGCCATGACAGCCGCCAGCACCACCGTGCTGGCTGCCCCCGCAAAAAAACCAACCGTCGCGGAAGCCGAGCGTTTTCTCGCCGACACCGAAGAGCGACTCAATAAGCTCAACAACGAACAGTCCCGGGGCGCCTGGGTCGGTTCCAACTTCATCACCGACGACACGGAAGCCATCGCCTCCTTCTTCGCCGAACGCTATCTGACGGCGGCCGGCGAGGCGGCGATCGGCGCGCGCCGCTTCAACGGCTTGAAGCTGCCGGCCGAATCGGCGCGCAAGATGATGCTGTTGCAGCAGACGCTGGTCTTCGCCGATCCGAAGGAACGCGAACAATACGCGCAGCTGCAGGCCGCGATGAACGGCGCCTACGGCAAAGCCAAGTACTGCCCGAAAAAGCCCGACGGCACGGCCGACGCCTGCATGGCGCTGGGCGAAATGGAGAAGGTCCTGGCCAACAGCCGCGACGAGGCCAAGCTGAAGGAAATGTGGACCGGCTGGCACGCGCAATCGCCGTCCTACAAACAGAAATACATCGAGTATGTCGCCCTGTCGAACAAGGGCGCCAAGCAGATGGGCTTTGTCGATACCGGCGCGATGTGGCGCGCGCAGTACGACATGCCACCGGAGGCCTTCTCCGCCGAGATGGAACGCCTGTGGCAGCAGGTCAAGCCGCTGTATGAAGCGCTGCACACCTACACCCGCTACAAGCTGCGCCAGACCTACGGCCCGGACGTGGTGCCGCTCACCGGCCCGATTCCTTCCCACCTGTTCGGGAATATGTGGAGCCAGAGCTGGACCAACCTGTACCCGATCCTGAAGCCTGCGACGGGCGCCAGCAGCTTCGACCTGACCAAGGTGCTGGAAGAGCGCAAGACCGACGCCAAGCAAATGACGCAGTACGCCGAGCGCTTCTACACCTCGCTGGGCATGCAGAAGCTGCCGGAGTCGTTCTGGGAACGCTCGCTGCTGACCAAGCCGCGCGACCGCGACGTGGTGTGCCACGCCTCCGCCTGGCCGCTGAACGAGAAGGACGACGTCCGCATCAAGATGTGCATCACGCCGACGGCCGAGGACTTCACCACGATCCACCACGAACTGGGTCACATCTACTACTTCCTCGCCTACACCAAGCAGCCCTTCCTGTTCCGCAACGGCGCCAACGACGGCTTCCATGAAGCCATCGGCGACACGGTCGCGTTGTCGATCACGCCGAACTATCTGCAGAAGGTCGGCCTGATGGACAAGGCGCCGGATGCCGACGCCGACATCGGCCAGCTGCTGGAGCGCGCATTGAGCAAGGTCGCGATCCTGCCGTTCGCCTACTCGGTCGACAAATGGCGTTGGGACGTCTACTCCGGCAAGACCAAGCCGGCCGACTACGACAAGAGCTGGTGGCAGCTGCGCGAGCAGTACATGGGCATGAAGCGCCCTGTCGCCATCGACGCCAGCGGCGCGGGCTTCGATGCCGGCGCCAAGTACCACGTGGCGGCGGACGTGCCGTACGCACGGTACTTCCTGGCCGATATGCTGCAGTTCCAGTTCCACCGCGCGCTGTGCCGCGAGGCCGGCTACACGGGTCCACTGCATCGCTGCTCGGTGTACGGCAACGCCAAGGCCGGCGCCAAGCTGCAGCAGATGCTGGCGATGGGCGCGAGCAAGCCGTGGCCTGAAGCGCTGAAGGCGATTTCGGGCGAGGACAAGATCGACGGCGGCGCGCTGCTCGACTACTTCGCGCCGCTGAAAACCTGGCTCGATACGCAGAACGCAGCTTTCGCCGCGGCGGAGAAGAAGTAAGCCACTCCTGAGTGTATGTTAAGTTAATGATTTGGCACCCCATCGAAGGGTGCCAAATCATATAACTACACATATAACCTCAGGAGATAAAATGGGTCTTGGACTGGTGAAGAACGTCGTCATCGTCGGCGGCGGCACCGCTGGATGGATGACCGCCGCCGCGCTGTCTACGCTGATTTCAAACGGATGCAAGATCCGCCTGGTCGAGTCGGACGAGATATCGACCATCGGCGTCGGCGAGGCCACCATCCCGGTCATCCGTGGCTACAACCAGCTGATCGGCGTCGACGAAAACGAATTCCTGCGCCAGACCCAGGGCACCTTCAAACTCGGAATCGAATTCGTCAACTGGGGCAAGCAAGGCGACTCCTACATCCACGGCTTCGGCGTGATCGGGCGCGATCAGCTGCTCGCCAAGTTCTACCAGTACTGGCTCAAACTGTACCAGGACGGCCAGGTACCGGACATCGAACACTACTCGATCAACACCGTCGCCGCCCGCAAGAACAAGTTCCTGCGCGCCGTCAGCGACAGCACGGGCTCTCCGCTGTCCGATATCTCCCACGCCTTCCACTTCGACGCCGCGCTGTACGCCAAATACCTGCGCGGCCTGAGCGAAAAACGCGGCGTGCGCCGCACCGAGGGCCGCATCACTGAAACCGTGCTGCGCGCCGACGACGGCCATGTCCAGGCCATCGTGCTGGAAAACGGCGAGCGCATCGAGGGCGACCTGTTCATCGACTGTTCGGGCTTCCGTGGCCTGCTGATCGAGGGCGCGCTCAACACCGGCTACGAGGACTGGTCGCACTGGCTGCCGTGCGACCGCGCGATCGCCGTGCCGTGCGAATCCGTCAGCCCGCTGCTGCCCTACACCCGCTCCACCGCCCACGACGCCGGCTGGCAGTGGCGCATCCCGCTGCAGCACCGCATCGGCAATGGCCACGTCTACTGCAGCAAATTCATGGAGGCGGAACAGGCGGAGTCCATCCTGATGAATAACCTGGACGGCAAGCCGCTGGCGCAACCGCGTCACCTGCGCTTCACCACCGGCAAGCGCAAACGCGCCTGGAACAAGAACGTGGTGGCCATCGGCCTGGCGGGTGGCTTCATGGAGCCGCTGGAATCGACCAGCATCCATCTGGTGCAGACCGGGATCACGCGGCTGCTGACGATGTTCCCGCACAAGGGCTACGACCAGCCGGACATCGACGCCTTCAACCAGGCGACCGACGAGGAATACGCCGCCATCCGCGACTTCCTGATCCTGCACTACAAGCTCAATGCGCGGGAGGGCAAGCCGTTCTGGGACTACTGCCGCAACATGGAGATACCGGCCACGCTGCAACGGCGCATGGACCTGTACCGCAGCAATGGCCGCATCATCCGGGGCAGCGATGAACTGTTCACCGAAACCAGCTGGCTGCAGGTGATGCACGGCCAGGGCCTGCGTGCCAAGGGCTACCACCCGCTGGTGGACCAGCGCTCAGCGGAGGACATCGCCGCCTTCCTGGGCAACGTCAAGGAGGTGGTGCTGCGCTGCGCCGAGCATATGCCGACGCACGAGGAATACATCGCCTCGTGCTGCGCGGCGCCACCGCTGTAAAAACGCTTAGCGCATGCCGTAGTTGGGCCGCTTCATCTGCATCGCCGCCGATGCGCAGTGGGCGTTGATGAAGTCTTCGTGGCCCGGCATCTTGGCGGCGCAGTTCTCCACCACGGTCTTGATGGCGCGCAGGTGGGCCTCGATCTGCTCCTGCGGATACAGGTCCACCAAGGGGTGGTAGGACTGCGGCCGCATGCCCTGACCCAGCATCACCTGCAACCAGCTCACGGACGCGAACATCTCGTCCTTCTCGCGGTAGAAGCGGCCGTGCTGCTTGAACAGGTCCATCTTCTGCTTCAGGCTTTCCGGCACTTCCATCGTGCGGCAGTAGTTCCAGAACGGCGTGTCGTCACGCTCCGTCGCGTGGTAGTGCAACACCAGGAAATCGCGGATCTTGTCGACTTCGAAGTGCGCCTGGCGATTGAATTCGTCGATGTTCTGCTGGTTGAAATCGCGGTCCGGGAAAAAGCTCATCAAGCGCGCGATGCTTGACTGGATCAGGTGGATGCTGGTCGATTCCAGCGGCTCCATGAAGCCACTGGACAGGCCGATCGCCACGACGTTCTTGTTCCAGATTTTCTTGCGCTTGCCGGTAACGAAGCGCAGCGGCTTGGGCTCGGCCAGCGGCGCGCCGTCGAGGTTCGCCAGCAGCTGCGCGGTGGCTTCGTCGTCGCTGATGTATTTGCTCGAGTAGACGTGGCCATTGCCGATGCGGTGCTGCAGCGGGATGCGCCACTGCCAGCCGGCGGTGCGCGCGGTGGCGCGCGTGTACGGCGTGACCGGCCCGCGCGATTCGCACGGCACCGCCAGCGCGCGGTCGCACGGCAGCCAGTGGGTCCAGTCCTCGTAGCCGGTTTTCAGCGCGCCTTCGATCAGCAGCCCACGGAAGCCGGAGCAGTCGATGAACAGGTCGGCCTCGATACGCTCGCCGTTCTCCATCGTCACCGCCGCCACATGGCCGTCGCCCTCGCGCAGGATCACGTCGGCGATCTTGCCCTCGGTGCGGACCACGCCGCGCGCTTCGGCGAACTTGCGCAGGTAGCGGGCATAGAGGCCGGCGTCGAACTGGAAAGCATGGGCGATGTGCGACACCGGTGAGTTGCCGGCATCAACCGCACGCATGAATTTGTTCTGCGGCGCGGCCACCGCCGCCAGCGAGTAGGCGCCGAAGTCCGGCGCCAGCCCTGCCTGGTGTAGCTTGAGCCAGTAGTGGTGGAACTCGACCAGCCCCATGTCCTGGCCGATGCTGCCGAAGGTGTGGATGTAGTTCTCGCCCAGCCGGCCCCAGTCGACGAACTGGATGCCCAGCTTGAAGGTGCCCTGCGTCTCGCGCAGGAAGTCGTCTTCGTCGATGCCCAGCGCCTGGTTGAACAGTTTGATCTGCGGAATGGTGGCCTCGCCCACGCCGACCGTGGAGATCTCGTCCGACTCCACCAGGCGCACCTGGTAATGGCCGCCCAGCAGTTTGGACATGGCCGCCGCCGTCATCCAGCCGGCGGTGCCGCCGCCGACGATCAGTATCTGCTTGATGCGGCGGTCCGCTTGATTGTGCTGCATGCTTGTCTCCAGCTTTTGTATTGTCCGATATTGTGCACGAAAAAAAACACCCCCTGCCGGCTGCTGCTGACAGGGGGTGTTTTGGACCGGTCCGAATTACATCTTGTAGTTCAGGCCCAGCAGCATGGTGCGGCCGTACTTGGTGTACTCGCCCGGCACTTTCAGGGTGCCGTTGCTCAGGGTGGTCTGGTAGGCGGCGTCGTTCGCGTTGATCACCTGGAACAGCAGCGACAGACCTTTGTACTGGCCTTCCTTGAACTCGTAGCCAACCTGGAAGTCCACTTGCGCGGCGCCCTTGATGTCGGTGAAGGTGCGGTCGGCGCCGAAGCCGGTCACTTCGCCACGGAAGTTGGAGCGCTCGCTGCGGGTTACGCGTGCCGAGTAGCCCGACTTCTCGTAGAAGAACTGAACGTTCGACACGGTGCGCGACAGGCCAGGCAGTGCGCCGGTGGTGCCAGGACCGTCCGGAGCGATCTCGCTCTTGGTGCGGGAGATCGAACCGGTGGCGCCGAAGCCGTCCAGGCCAGTCCACAGGACCTTGCCGTCGATGGAGCCCGACAGTTCCACACCCTTGATCGAGCCGCCGGTGCCGTTGGCTGGCTGCTTCAGCGTGCCGATGTTCGATTTCGGCGTCACGCCATCGTTAGGATAGCTGGTGAAGTCGAACGGCAGGATCTGGTCGTAGATGTAGGTGCTGAGCTTCTTGTAGAAGGTCGCGGCACTGAAGTAGGTGCTCTTGTCGAAGTACTTCTCGTACGTCAGGTCGATCGCGTTGGCGCGCCATGGCTTCAGCTTTGGATTGCCGCCGTCGCCGGACCAGACCAGCTTGGTGGTGTCCACCGACGCGCTCGACGACGCGCGCAGCTGGTCCAGGCGTGGACGGGCCATCGTCTTGCCCAGGCCGAAGCGTACGTGCTGCTCGCTGCCCAGGTCGAAGTTCAGGTTCAGGCTAGGCAGGAAGTCGTTGTACGAGGTGCCCTCTTCCGCGGTCTTCGGCTTGTTCAGGTTGCTGGTGTCGACGTTGAACGCGCTGGAGCTCTGGTTGGTGTGGATCATCTGCACACCGAAGTTGCCCTTCACCGGAACGCCCCAGGTGTCGTCGATGCCGACCTTGGCGTAGGCGGTCGAGACCTTCTCGCTGACCAGCCAGTCCTTGTTGTAGATGTCCTGGTGGATCTTAGGCGTCTGCGTGTACACGCTGTTGAGGGCGCCCATGATGTCGTAGGCCATGATGCCAGGGATGCCGGCAAAGCCCAGCGAGGTCGGGTCCTGGATCAGGTTGGACGGCACGCCGATCGGGGTGCGGCCGTTCTTCAGGTTGACCAACATCTCCGCCGATTGGCGGGTCTTGTCGCGCTTGGTGAAGTTGACGCCGATGTCCAGGTTGCTGAACATGCCGTCCAGGCTGCGCTTGGCCGAGAAGCGGGCCGATTTCAGCTTGTCGGTCACTTGCGGATACTTGACGTAGCCGTCCTGGCCCCAGCCGCCCGAATCGCTCAGCTTGACGATCGAAGGATCGGCGTAGTTCAGGCCGGTGGTCACTTGCGGCAGGCCGGTGTTGTTGTCGCGGACGATCTTGGCGGTGTCGGTGTTGGCGGCGCCAGCGTAGGTTTCCAGGATCATGTCCTGGCGGTCAGCCTTCGAGTAGCTGAAGTCGGCCATGCCGGTCCAGTCTTCGTTCATGCGCAGCTTGTTGTTCCAGCCGATGGCGAACAGCTTGTCGCGGTTGGTGTTCAGGTCGTTGCGCAGCACGGGCTTGATGCCGCCCACGGTCGCGCTCTGCAGCACCTGGGTGCCGCCGTAGCTGGCGAACACCGGGTTGGCGTAAGTCAGGCCGCCGATCCAGTTGCCGGTGCCGAACTGCATGCCACGGATGGTGGTGTCGGAATCGAATTTCGAGTAGTAGGTGTCGACCATCGACTGGAAGTCGCGGTTCGGTTTCCACTGCACGACCGCCATCAGGCCGTCGCGGGTCTGCTTGGTCGAGCCGGCGTCGATCTCGTTGCCGGAGTTGGCCAGGCCGGTGGTGCTGCCGGTCTTCGGATCGATGCCGTAGCCCCAGCTGCTCCACTTCTGGTACTGGCCAGGGGAATCCAGGCGGGCGTAGCCAACCGCCACACCCAGGGTGCGGTTGTTGAACTGGTCGATATAGATGCCGCTCAGGCGGTAGCCCTTGTCCTTGTAGCCGGCGTTCTGCTTGCCCAGCGAGTTCTTCTCGCCGCGCACGTTGATCGCCATGGTGCGGCCCGGGAACTCCAGCGGACGCACGGTCTGCAGGTCGACGGTGCCCGACAGGCCCTGGCCAACCAGCGATGCGTCAGGGGTCTTGTAGACCACGGCGCCGTTGATCAGTTCCGATGGATACTGGTCGTATTCGACGCTGCGGTTGTCGCCGGTGGACGCCTGTTCACGACCATTGAGGGTGGTGGTCGAGAAGTCTGGCGCCAGGCCGCGGATGCTCAGCACCTGGGCGCGGCCGGCCACGCGTTGCGCGGCCACACCTGGCAGGCGCGACAGCGATTCGGCGATCGACACGTCCGGCAGCTTGCCGATGTCTTCAGCGGAAATCGCTTCAACGATGGATTCGGAATTCTTTTTAACGGAGATCGCGTCTTCGATACCACGGCGGATACCGGACACTTTCACCGTCTGGATGACAGGCGCGTCGGCGGCTTGGCCGGCAGTCGCGTCTTGCGCGTAGGCGGAACCGGAAATGGCGGACAGCAGCATTGCGCAGCCGGCGGCTACCGGGCTTAATTTAAATGCAACGCTGGTCGGAGCAGGGCTTGCGCCGCGCTGGTTGGTGGATTTCATCATCAAATGTCCCTCACTCGTCTAAAAACACACCCGCGACAACTACAGCCTGCTCTCGCACCATCGACTACACGGGTTCCAAGGATTGCAAACGTTCTAAAAGACGTTCTATGAAGAATTTTGTACTAAAACTAGATTCTGTGTCAATCAGACTTCAGCCGCGCTACGCCCGCAGAGTGGTGCCTGCCCTTGGGCGGCCCGTGAAAAAGCCGTGCGCGTTGTATTTCGGCTACAGAAGCAGGCTGTTGAAAGTGTAGTGGAACTACATATTTGACCTGAATGGGACTTCGATACGTAGCATTTCCGACGCCGCCGCCACGGCAAAGTTGCTGCACGGATAATTTTAAGACAGGCTCAACAATGAAATGTACTAAAACTAGAATCCTGCATTTGATGACCCGACTCTTTCATAGTATTCTCGGGCGGAACTGCACAGAAAAACAGCTGTAGTCCGACTACCTGATGGAGACACCATGAGCAAAATCCTCGCCGCCGCGCTGCTGTCAGCGCTGCCGTTCATCGCCCACGCCGGCAATTACCGCATCGAGCACATGGACCCGCCGCTGTGGTGGACCGGCATGCACAACGGCGCGCTGCAACTGATGGTGCACGGGCCACGGATCGCCGACCTGGAGCCGGCGCTGGCCTACCCCGGCGTGCGCATCGCCTCGGTGGAGCGGGTCGCCAACCGCAACTACCTGTTCGTCAACCTGGAGATCGCGCCCAACGCCGCGCCGGGGAAGATGGACCTGGTGTTCAAGCGCGATAGCCAAGCCGTACACTACAACTACCAGCTGCTGGCGCGCGCCGCCGGCTCGGCCCAGCGCGCCGGCTTCAACAGCAGCGACGCCATTTATCAGGTGATGCCGGACCGCTTCGCCAACGGCGATCCCGCCAACGACAACGCGGCCGGCATGACGGAACGCGCCAACCGCGCCGACGCCTCCGGCCGCCATGGCGGCGACCTGCGCGGCATGGCCGATCATCTGGACTACATCGCCGGCATGGGCTTCACCACCGTCTGGCCGACGCCGCTGCTGGAATCGAATTCGCCGGCCTACTCCTACCACGGCTACGCCACCACCGACCATTACCGCATTGATCCGCGCTACGGCAGCAACGAGGAGTACCGCGCCTTTGTCGCGCAGGCGCGCGCGAAAGGCCTGGGCGTGATCCAGGACGTGGTGCTGAACCATATCGGCGACAAGCACTGGTGGATGCAGGACATGCCGATGGCGGACTGGCTGACCTACCAGGGCAAGTTCGTGCCGACCGAGCACCATCGGGTAGCGCTGCAGGATCCGTACGCGTCGGAGGAGGACAAGCGCAACTTCACCGAGGGCTGGTTTGTCGAGAGCATGCCGGATCTGAACCAGGCCAACCCGCATGTGGCGACCTATCTGATCCAGAACGATATCTGGTGGATCGAGTATGCGGGCCTGTCCGGACTGCGGGTCGATACCTACGGCTATTCCAACACCGCCTTCCTGAGCCGCTGGTCCGGCAGCGTGATGGCGGAGTATCCGAAGCTGAACCTGGTGGGCGAGGAATGGAGTCCGCTGATCCCGGTGGTGGCGCACTGGCAGGAGGGCAAGCGCAATTTCAACGGCTACGAGTCGCACATGCCGAGCATGATGGACTTCCCGCTGACCGATGCGATGCGCCGCGCGCTGGCCGCGCCGGAAGGCGCCGAGCATGGGCTGACCAATCTGTACGAGACGCTGTCGCAGGACTATCTGTATCCGAACGCCGGCAACCTGGTGCTGTTCGAAGGGAATCACGACATGTCGCGCATCTACAGCGAGCTCAATGCGGACGACGGTTTGTTCCGCATGGCGATGGCCTTCGTCGCGACGGCGCCGCGCATCCCGCAGTTCTACGCCGGCACGGAGATTCAGATGACCAGCACCACCAAGGGCCGCGACGATGCGTCCTACCGGCGCGACTTCCCCGGCGGCTGGCGCGGCGACGCGGTCAACGCCTTCACCGGCGCGGGGTTGAGCGCGCAGCAGGCGGCCGCGCAGGCGTATGTGAAGAAGCTGTTCAACTGGCGCAAGGGCGCATCCGTGATCCATCACGGGAAGATGATGCACTACGGGCCGGAGCAGAACACCTACGTCTACTTCCGCTACGACGGCGCCAAAAAAGTCATGGTAGCCTTGAACAAGAACACCACCGACACTGTGCTGAAAACCGCGCGCTTCCATGAGATGCTGAACGGCGTGCGCGCCGGCGTCGACGTCATCAGCGGCAAGCGCGTTGCGCTCGATGGCGAAGTGACGCTGCCCGCGCGCTCGGCGCTGATACTGGAGATCGAACAATGAAGCTGTCCCGCCGCCGCCTTGGCGCCTTGTCCCTCGCCCTGCCCGCGCTGGCGGCCAGCGCCGCCACCACGCTGAGCACCAGCTATCCCACTTGGGACGGCAAGCAGGAGACCGTGCGCTACACCACGCCGGACGCCGGCGCCCAGCAGCGCAGCTATAAACAATCGACCACGATGCGCGTGCGCGACGGCGGCAAGCAGGAGATCAACTACGCTGAGGCGGAGGGGCTGCCGTCCGTCCGCAGCGGCAACCTGGCCTTCGATGCCTTGTTCGCGCTGGCCGGCGCGGAGATGAAGCAGGACTCGGTCCGCGAGATCCGCGACGGCAGCTATAACAGCGGAAAGCCCATCGCCTGCGATTGCTTCGAGACCGGAGAGTTGTGGCACTACGTGTGGACGCGCGACCTGTCCTATGCGGCCTCGCTGGGACTGGGCATGCTGGACCCGCGCCGCGTGCGCAATTCGCTGGAGTTCAAGCTGTCCGGTTATCGCGATGGCGTGCGGCCGGGCGCGCATGTCGCAGGAAGCGCCGACGGTTTGCAGATCATCCAGGACACCGGCAGCGGCGGCAGTTGGCCGGTCAGCACGGACCGCGTCAGCTGGGCCTTCGGCGCGGAGGAGGCCTTGAAGGCGCTGGCGCCTGATGAACGCAAGGCCTTCGCGGCGACCGCGCTGCGCGCGCTGTCCAACACGCTGGAGAACGACCGGCTCGCCGTCTACGATACGGCGGATGGCTTGTACAACGGCGAGGAATCCTTTCTCGACTGGCGCGAGCAAAGCTATGCGAACTGGATCGCGGGCGACCTGGCCAACATGGCGACGTCCAAGGCGCTGTCCACCAACGCCGGACATTACAAGGCGCTGACGCTGGCGGCGCAGCTGGCGCGGGAACAAGGCGATGCGGCATTGGCGGACAAGTACGCGGCGTGGGCGGCGGATCTGAAGCGCGCCATCAACCAGCGCCTGTGGCAGGCCGACGCCGGCATGTACAGCAGCCTGACGGCCGGCCACTTCGACGGCGTGCCGATGTACAAGTACGACTGGCTGGGGCAATCGCTGGCGATCGTCACCGGCATCGCCGACCGCAAGCAGGCCGAGAGCATCCTGGCGCATTATCCGCATGGCCCGCTCGGGGCACCGGTGATCTATCCGCAGCAGCCGGGCGTGGCGATCTATCACAACCGCGCCATGTGGCCGTTCGTGACAGCCTTCGGCCTGAAGGCGGCGGCGATGAGCGGCAACGTCGCCGTTGCCGATGCGGCCTACGATACGCTGATGCGCGGCGCGGCGCTCAACCTGTCCAACATGGAGAACCTGGAGTGGCTGTCGGGCCAGCCGATGCTGAAGGACCGCGACGGGCAGCATGACCTGAGCGGGCCGGTGGTGGACTCGCGCCGGCAGTTGTGGTCCGTCGGCGCTTACCTGGGGATGGTGGTGGGCGGCGTGTTCGGCGTGCAGACGACGGACGACGGCATCGCGCTGCGTCCGTTCGTGACGGCCAGGCTGCGGCGCGAGGCGTTCGCGGGCAGCGATGCGGTCACGCTGAACAACCTGGCGCTGCGCGGCAAGCGTGTGCAGGTGAGGCTGTCGCTGCCGCCCGCAGCGCGTGGCGACGGTTACTACGAAGTCGATGCCGTCACGCTGAACGGCAAGCCGGCGTCGGCTTCGCTGGCCTGGTCGGCGCTGGCCGAGGACAATGTCATCGAGGTCCGGCTCGGCAAGCTGGTGGCCGGTCAGCAGCTCAAGCGCAGCGTGGATGCGCAACCGCTGGCGGCCAGTCCTGCCGTGTATGCGCCGCCGGAGCCGCGCATCGTCAAGCTGGAACGCGGGACCTACGGTTTCCCGACGCTGCATCTTGAAGGCGCCGGCAAAGGTGTGGTCTACAACGTCTACCGCAACGGCAAGCTGGCCACGCAGCGCCTGAGCGCCAAGACGTGGGCAGACCGCCGCGCCACGCTGCCGGGCCATGGCGAGAGCGATAACCTGTGCTACTCGGTGGAGGCGATGTATGCCGGCTCGGGTAACCGCAGCCATCATAGTGCGCCGGTCTGCCTGAACGATGGCATGGAGATCGGCGCCGGCGACAGTCGTGTGCAATCGAGCGTGGCCGAGGCCGACGGCCATATCGGCGGCTGGGGTGCGCCGGCCGATAGCTTCGCGGTGCGGGACATCAAGGTCGAGCGCGACGGCGACTACGCCTTGCAGCTCAAATACCGCAACACCGCGCACCAGGTCAACCTGGGCATCAGCGGCGGCGTGAAGTGGATGACGCTCAAGGACGGCAACGGCGCGGTCGTCGCGCAGGGCGTGGTGGCGCTGCCGCATTCGCCGGCCAACGCCGGGCCGTCATGGTCGACGCCGTTGAAGGCGGCGCTCAAGACGGGCAGCTACCGCATGGAGCTCGGCGACTTCTACAACATGAGCTACCTGCAGAGTAACGCCACCTATGGCGATGCGGGCGGCGTCAAGGGGCCATCGAACCGATTCGATATCCACGGCGTCCGCATCATGCCGCTGCCGCGCGCCGCGGGCGCGGCAGGCGGCGGCTAACCGGTCGCGTCCACCGGCGCCGCCAGGCGGCGGCGGTTCACCAGCAGCGTCTCCAGCTCGTCCGGCGGCACGGCGGCGCTCAGGCAGAAGCCAAAGGCTTCGTCGCAGCCCATCGCCGTCAGCTGGTCCAGCTGCTCCCCGGTTTCCACGCCGCCGGCGATCACCTGCATGTTCAGCGTGTGGGCCATGGCAATGATGGCGCGCACCATCGCGCCCTCGTCCGCCGCCCTGCCGTCGCCGTGGCGCTCGGCCGGATGCAGGGTCGTGCGGCGCAGGTCGTCAACGAAGGAGTTGTTGATCTTCACCATATCTACCGGGAAGCGCCGCAGGTAATTGAGCGACGCATAGCCGGTGCCGAAATCGCTGATCGAAATGCGCATGCCCAGCTCCTTGAACTGGCGCAGCACAGCCTCGCAATTCTGGTTCTTGTCGATCAACATGCCCTCGGTGATTTCCAGTTCGATGTAACGCCCCGGCACGCCGGCCCGCTCCAGGATGTCGGCAAAGACGCCGGCGATATCCTTCTGGTAGAACTGGCGCTGCGACAGATGCACCGACACCGCCAGCGGATGGCCCAGCTCCATCCAGCGCCGCGCCTGGGCGGCGGCGGTGGCCAGCACCCACGCGCCCACCGGCAGGATCAGCGCGCTGTCCTCCAGCACCGGCAGGAAGTCCGGCGGCATCACCAGCCCCAGTTCCGGATGACGCCAGCGCAGCAGCGCCTTGACGCCGGTGATCTTCTGCTCGTTCAGATTCAGCTTGGGCTGGTAGGTCAGCACGAACTCGCCGTGCTCCAGCGCGTGGCGCAGCGCGGTCTCCAGCACCACCCGCGAGTACGCCTTGGCCTGCATGCTGGGCGCGAAGCGCACCCCGGCGCCCTTGCCGCGCTGCTTGGCCGCGTACATCGCCAGGTCGGCCTTCTCCAGCAGCGCCTCGATGTCCAGGTCGTCGTCGGGATAGACGGCGATGCCGATGCTGGCGGCCACCGCCAGCGTCTCGCCGTGGACCAGGAACGGCGAGGCGATCGCCGCGTTGATCTTGTCGGCCACCTGCTGCGCGTCCTGCGCGCAGCGCAGCTCGGTCAACAGCACGATGAACTCGTCGCCACCCTGGCGCGCCACCGTGTCCACCTCGCGCACGCACTGGCGCAGGCGCTGCGCGAACTGCACCAGCACCTGGTCGCCGGCATCGTGGCCGAGCGTGTCGTTGATGGCTTTGAAATGGTCGATATCGACAAACAACACCGCCAGCAGGCTGCCATGCCGGCGTGCGTAGGCGATGCCATGCTCCAGCTGCAACTGGCATTGCAGCCGGTTGGGCAGGCCGGTCAGGTTGTCGTGGTGGGCGATGTAGTCCAGCCGCATTTCCGCGTCGCGGTGGGCCTCCAGCGCCGATTGCAGCTGAGCGCAGCGGGCGCGCATGCCGCGCACCCGCAGTTCACCGTACCACAGCGCCAGCAGACTGAATGCAACGCCGGCCAGTACCGGCAATAGACTGTTCATGCTGTCCCTTTCCGTCCCGGGGAAGAGGGAAGCATACTCAATAGATCAGCAGTTCCAAGCGTGTTCGCGCCCGTATTTGAGCGGCATCAAAAGACGCACCGCAATCACGCCGCTCCGGCCACCTGCAACCTGCGCCGCGGGGCTGCCGGCGCGTGGGGCGCATGCCGTTGCCCCTGCAGCTTGAACACGCTTACCGCCGCCGCCAGCCCGGCCGCCTGCTGCTCCAGCGCGTCGGCCGCCGCAGCGGCCTCTTCCACCAGCGCGGCGTTCTGCTGGGTCACGCTGTCCATCTGGCTGATGGCGATGCTGATCTGTTCGATGCCGTCGCGCTGCTCGACGCTGGCGACCGAGATCTCGCCGATGATGGCGGTCACGCGCTGCACGCTGGCCACCACCTCGCCCATGGTCTCGCCGGCCTGGCCAACCAGCCGGCTGCCGGCCTCCACCCGCCCCACCGAATCGCCGATCAGTTCCTTGATTTCCTTGGCGGCCGCCGCCGAACGCTGGGCCAGGTTGCGCACCTCGGAGGCGACCACGGCGAAGCCGCGTCCCTGCTCGCCCGCGCGCGCGGCTTCCACCGCCGCGTTCAGCGCCAGGATGTTGGTCTGGAACGCGATGCCGTCGATCACGCCGATGATGTCGACAATCTTGCGCGACGATTCGTTGATCGACCCCATGGTCCGCACCATCTGCTCGACCGCGTCGCCGCCCTTGGCCGCCACGCTGGAGGCGGTGTCGGCCAGCTTGCAAGCCTCGGCCGCATTGGCATTGTTCTGCTGCACGGTGGTGGTCAGTTGCACCATGGCGGCCGCGGTTTCCTCCAGCGAACTGGCCTGCTCCTCGGTGCGGCCCGACAGATCGAGATTGCCGGCGGCGATGTCCACCGCCGCGCCGTGGATGGCGTCGGTGCCGACGCGCACCTGGCCGACGATGTGGCTCAGGTTGCCCTGCATGCGCTTGAGCGCGCCAAGCAAGACCCCGATCTCGTCGGTACTGCGGACGTGCACCTCGCTGCTCAGATCGCCCGAGGCCACGGTCTCCGCCATGCTGACCGCCTCGTGCAGCGGCACCGTGATGCTCTTGATCAGCCACAGCACCGTGACGCAGCCGACCACCAGCGTGACCAGCAGCGTGACGCCCATGGCCAGCATCGCCCGTGCATGCTCTGCCTGGTTCTCGGCCTCCATCTCGACGATCATGCGCTGCGATTCCTTGCCGATGAAGGCGACGATGTCATCGATCTTCTTGGTCGGCTCGCGGTCCATGCCCTTCACCAGCGCGTCGACCACGTGGGCACTGTCCTGGCTGGCGGGATCGTATTTTTCCAAGGCCCCCATATAGCGCTTCACCAGCTCGTTCTGGGTAGCGATCGCCTCGTCCATCAGCGGCGTTTTCAGGTCCAGCCTGGCCAACAGCGCGTTCAGCTTCTGCAATTCGCCGCGCGTGGTTTCGCCGCCCTTGACGAAGGCCTTGCTGTACTTGTCGAAGTTGGCAGGATCGTTGCCGCGCAGCAGGGTGTTCTTCCACTCCTGGACCTGGATCTTGAATTCGACCTGGGCGCTGCGCGCCATGTCGACAGCCTGCGTCAGCGCTTGCATGCGTTGCATGGCGACCGCATTGGCCGCGTTGCTGGAATCCAGCGCACGCCAGCCGCCGGTGGCGACCACCAGCAGCGAGACAAAGAAGAAGCCGCCCAGCAAACCCAGCCGCACGCCTATGTTCAGGTTGGCGAGTTTCATTAGTATCCCCTTCGGTAAACATTCAACCCGTACAAGACCCGCGCGACGGTGTGGCCGCCGCGAATGTGTGACTTATATTTTTTGAATTGCCGCCGTTTTTTGGGGACCAGGCAACCTTTAGTTCTTAAAATCCATCATGCGCCCACGCGCCAGAAAATCCAAGCCACCCCTCTCAAAAAGCTATCGAATTCCCGCCGTTGCAACAGATCAAGTAATCAGTCCTGCAACTCGATGCGGTAAATATTGGTAGGACGCTCATGCGGCGGCAGCTTGCGCAGCTCGACAAACTCCAGCCCCAGCTTTTGCAGCAGCCGGATCGAATTGAAGTTGCCCGGATCGGTCAGGCCCAGCAGGCGCTTCATGCGCAGCCGGTCGCGCGCGTAGGCCACCACGGCCACCGCCGCCTCGTAGGTGTAGCCCTGGCCGAACCAGGCCGGGCGGATCGCGTAGCCGATGTCGACGTCATCCAGGCCGTCGCGCTTGATCAGGCCGCACAAGCCCAGCGGCGCGCCGTCGCTCTTGCGCTCCATCACGTACAGCGAATGGCCCCGCTGCTCCTGCATCGCGCGCGGCCCTTCGATGATGGCCTTGCGCGCATCGTCGATGCTGCGGATGCCCTTGTCGCCGATAAACTCCAGCCAGGTCGGATCGTTGACCAGGTCAAAGTAAAAATGCGCGTCATCGACGGTGATGGTGCGCAGGCTGAGGCGTTCGGTTTCCAGTATCTTCATGCATCGGGCCAATGAGAAGGATCGTCCAGCAACTGGTACATGACGTACACGTCGACATAGCCGAGATGGGCGTGATAGTAGGCGCGCGGCAGCGTGCCGACGATGGTGAAGCCCAGCTTCTTCCACAGCAGCACGGCGGGCACGTTGGAGCTGACCACGTAGTTGAACTGCATCGCCAGGTAGCCTTGCGCGCGGGCGCGGTCCAGGCAGTCGCCGCCCAGCAGCTTGCCGACGCCGACGCCCTGCGCCGCCGGGCTGACCATGAAGGAGGCGTTGGCCACGTGCGCGCCGCGGTCGCGCTGGTTGGCGATCAGGCGGTACATGCCGACCAGCCGTTCGCCGTTCAGGACCGCCACATACGATTGCACGCCGGGACCGAACCAGTACGCATGGCAATCCTCGCGGCTGGTGTCGGCGGCGAAATAATAGGTGTCGCCGGTGGCGATCAGTTCCTGGAAGATTTCCCACATGGCGCCGAAGTCGGCTTCCGAGGCGGGACGGATGGCGATTTCTTTCAAGTCGGCTCCAGGCGGATTAAACAGTGTTTGATTGTCAGGTATTTCCGATGGCAAGTCCAGCCTCAGCGCCCCAGGCGGAAGTCCACCGTGGCCGGCCGGCCCGGCAAGCTCAGGCGCGCCTGCGCGCGCGGCGCCTCGGCAATGACCTTGCCGCGCCGCATCACCAGGCGGCGCGCCGCGCGCAGGCGGATCGCCTCCACCGGATCGGCCGCGTCCAGCAGCACCAGGTCGGCGTGGCAGCCCACCGCCACGCCGTAGTCGCGCAGGCCGAGGATGCGGGCCGGCGCCGCCGTCACCGCCTGGTAGCAGGCGCGCATGGCGTCCTGCCCGGTCATCTGCGCCACGTGCAGGCCCATGTGCGCCACCTCCAGCATGTCGCCCGAGCCCAGGCTGTACCACGGGTCCATCACGCAGTCGTGGCCGAACGCGACCTCGATGCCGGCGGCCAGCATCTCCGGCACCCGCGTCATGCCGCGCCGCTTCGGATAGCTGTCGTGGCGGCCCTGCAGCGTGATGTTGATCAGCGGATTGGCGATGGCCGCCACGCCCGCCTCGCGGATCAGCGGCAGCAGCTTGCTCACATAATAGTTGTCCATCGAATGCATGGACGTCAGGTGCGAGCCGGCCACGCGGCCGTGCAGGCCGAGGCGGTTGCTGTGGTAGGCCAGCGTTTCGATGTGGCGCGACATCGGATCGTCCGACTCGTCGCAATGCATGTCCACCATCAGGCCCTGCTCGGCGGCGAACTCGCACAGGATGCGCACCGACTCGGCGCCGTCGGCCATGGTGCGCTCGAAGTGCGGGATGCCGCCCACCACGTCCACGCCCATGCCGACCGCGCGCTTGAGGTTGGCCAGCGCGGTCGGGCTGCGCAGCACGCCGTCCTGCGGGAAGGCCACCAGCTGCATGTCCAGATAGGGCGCGACCAGGCGCTTGACCTCCAGCAGCGCCTCCACCGCCAGCAGGCGGTCGTCGCAGATGTCGACGTGGGTGCGGATCGCCAGCAGGCCGCGCGCGGCGGCCCAGTCGCAATACTGCAGCGCGCGCCCGACCAGCGCCTGCTGGGTCAGCTCGGGCTTGAGCTCGCCCCACAGCGCTATGCCTTCAAGCAAGGTGCCGGAGGCGTTCACGCGCGGCAGGCCATAGCTGAGCGTGGCGTCCATGTGGAAGTGGGCATCGACAAACGGCGCGCTGAGCAGGTCGCCGCCGGCGTCGATTTCCTGCGCGCCCTTGAGCGGCAGCGCCGGACCCACGGCGGTGATGCGGCCGTGTTCGATGGCGACGTCCACGCCCCGTTGTCCATCGGCCAGGCTGGCGTTCCGTATTACCGTCTCGATCACCGCATCCATCCGCGCTCCCGGTTTATTTTTTTGTCCAGTATGAAAATTCCGACTCGTAGCAGACCGTTTCGATCTCCGCGATCTTTTCCTGCATCGCCGCCTGGGCGTCGAGGATGGCCTGATTGTAGACAGACGGGCCGATTTCGCGCAAACAATAATCGAGCAGCAGGCGCGCCTTCAGCTCGCCCACCTCCTCGTCCATGTTCTCGGCGCAGTAGCGCTGGATGGAACCCAGCAGGCGTTGCTCGACTTCCTTGTTCAGTTTGATGGCCATGCGTTTCCTTTTTCATTGAATTCGATAACTTGTTGCAGCGCAGTAATCCAGACTTTTTTCCTGTCTGCATTGCGGTAGATCAACATCCGTGCGGGTAGTGTCCATGCGGCATGTTTCCTTGTTGTGGGCTTTGCGACATGGCAGATAAAATAACTTTCCAAGCCCGGCTTTCGCCGCTAGAATGGGCATATTGCAATGCATCATAATGCACCCCGCGTGCGCAGCTTGACCGACATTCTAATCGTCTCAGGAGAAACCATGTCTTCGATCACCGAACAGTTTTCCGCAGCTACGAAGTCCCAGTTGGAAGCCCAATTCAAGATCTTCAACACGTTTGCCAGCACCGCCGTCGAGAGCGCGGAAAAGGTCATCGCGCTGAACATCAGCACCACCAAGGCTTCGGTGGAAAAATCGTCGGCAGCGGCAAAAAAACTGCTCGGCGCCAAGGACCCGCGCGAATTCTTCAGCCTGAGCGCCGCCGAACCGGCCAGCTTCGACAACCTGCTGGCCTATGGCCGTGAACTGTACAGCATCGCTTCCGGCGTCCAGAACGAGTTGATCCAGAGCGCGCAGTCCACCATCAAGCAAGTCTCCGACCTGGCCGCCGCGCCGGTCACCGCGCTGAAGGCCGGCGTCAAGGCGGCCGCGCCCGCGCCGGTAGCCGCAGCGCCAGTCACCCCGGTGGCAGTGGCTGCCGCGCCGGTCGTGGTGGCGCCGCCGGTGGTCGCAGCAACGGCGGCGCCGGCCAACGAGCCGGTCGCCGCGCCGGAAGCCAAGGCGGCCAAGGCGCCGGTCAAGCCCAAAGCCGCCGAGGAAGCGCCGGCGCCGGAGGAAGTCAAGGCCGCCGTCAAGCGCTCGTTCCCGGCGCCGCCTGAAAAACCGGTGGCCGCCGCCGTCGACAGCAAGCCGGAACTGAAGTCCGTGCCGGCGCCCAAGGTCAAACCCAGCAGCAAGCAGCTCGACATGCTGAGCAGCAGCAAATCCAAGAAGTAAGCTAGCGCCGCGTTGGCGCCGGGCACGTCCGGCGGGCATGTTGTATCCTAGCGGACTACGCGCTAATCCGAGGCAACATGTCTAAACTTTCCGTGCTGATCGGCGGCTTTGTCCGCCAGCACAGCCGTGCCTACGCCCTGTCCGGCGCCATGCTGGCCGGCGTGGCCATCCTCACCATCTGGGTGCCGCGCAAGGTCGGCGCCATGATCGACGGCCTGGCCGCCCACACCCTCGGCGGCAACGCGCTGCTGATGGAGATCGGCGCGCTGCTGCTGATCGGCGCCGGCATCTATTTCCTGCGCGTGGCCTGGCGCCAGATCCTGTACGGCGCCGCCTACCAGCTCGGCGTGTCGCTGCGCACCCGCCTGTACAACCGCCTCACCGTGCAGGGCGCCGCGTTCTACCAGCGCCAGCGCACCGGCGACCTGATGGCGCTGGCCACCAACGATATCGACGCCATCGAGATGGCCGCCGGCGAAGCCATGCTGGCCGGCTTCGACGGCGCGCTGACACTGGTGATGGTGCTGGGCGTGATGCTGCTCGGCGTCGACTGGCGCCTGGCCTGCATCGCGCTGCTGCCGTTCCCGCTGATGGGATGGGCGTTCTGGTACATCTCCGGCCACATCCACACCGCCTCCACCGATTCGCTCAAGCGCTTCAGCGCCCTCAACGACCATGTGCAGGAAACCCTGTCCGGCGTGCGCACCTTGCGCGCGCTGGGCCTGGAGCAGCGCAGCGCGCGCCAGTTCGGCGAGCTGGCGCAAAAGGCGTCCGACGCCAGCCTGCGCGCGCAGGTGTGGGAGGCGGCCTACGAACCGGCGGTCGGCCTGACGCTGACCGCGGCCGGCGGCCTGACGCTGGGCCTGGGCGGCTACCTGGTCTGGCAAAACCAGCTGACCATCGGCGCGCTGACCAGCTTCACCATGTACCTCGGCCAGCTGATCTGGCCGATGTTCGCGGCCGGCTGGGTGCTGTCGCTGATCGAGCGCGGCCGCGCCGCCTGGCAGCGCCTGCATCCGATGCTGGACGCGCCGCTGGCCATCGACGACCACGGCACGCTCACCGCCGTCGCGCCCGGCCCGCTGTCGCTGCACAACGTCACGTACGCCTACCCCGAGCAGGGCGCGCCGGCGCTGGGCGGCATCACGCTCGAACTCAAGCCGGGCCAGACGCTCGGCCTGGTCGGCCCCACCGGCTGCGGCAAGTCGACCCTGCTGCGGGTGCTGCTGCGCCAGCTGACGCCGCAATCGGGCAGCGTGCGCTGGAGCGGCCACGCACTGGACGAATACAAGCTGCACGCGCTGCGCGCCGCCATCAGCTGGGTGCCGCAGGAATCGTTCCTGTTCTCCGCCTCGATCGCCGACAACATCGCGCTGGCGCGACCCGGCGCCACGCGCGCGCAGGTCGAGCACGCGGCCACGCTGGCCGCCATCCACGACGACATCCTGCAGTTCCCGCAAGGATACGAGACCGAGGTGGGCGAGAAAGGCATCACGCTGTCCGGCGGCCAGCGCCAGCGCGTCGCCATCGCCCGCGCGCTGCTGGCCGATAACGACCTGCTGCTGCTCGACGACGCCCTCTCCGCCGTCGACACCGGCACCGAGACGCGCATCCTGCGCCACCTGGAAGAGCTGCGCCAGGCGCGCCACGGCCGCAGCGCCGTCATCGCCAGCCACCGCCTGAGCGCGGTGGTCAACGCCGACCTGATCGTCGTGCTGCGCGACGGCCGCGTCAGCGAAACCGGCAGCCACGAACAACTGCTGGAGCAGGACGGCTGGTACGCCAGCCAGTGGCGCTATCAACAATTGGAAGCCAGCCTCAATGCCCTTTAAGCCCGAACCCACCTCCGCGCGCCGCCAGACCTGGCAGGCGTTCTCCCTGCTGCGCCGGGCCGCCCTGCCCGACCAGCACCACCTGGGCTGGGCCGTGCTGTGGCTGGTGCTGGCCGCGCTGCTGGAAGTGTCCGGCCCCATCATGGGCAAGGCGCTGATCGACGAGCACCTGCTGCCGCACCACCTGGACTGGCCGCGCATGGCCGGCCTGCTGGCCGGCATGGTGCTGACCGGCTGGATCGCCAGCGGCCTGCGCTACCTGCAGCTGGTGCGCCTGTCCGGCCTGGCGATGCGCTCGGTGATGCGGCTGCGCGAGATGGTCTACACCCATGTGCTGCTGCTGCCGATGGCCTTCTTCGACCGCGCCATCACCGGCCAGCTGGTCTCGCGCGTGACCAACGACACCGAGGCCGTCAAGACGCTGTACATCCAGGTGCTGTTCGTGATGCTGGACTCGACCATCGTGCTGGTCGGCACGGTGGCGGCCATGGCCTGGCTGGACTGGCACCTGATGCTGATCGTGCTGGCGCTGCTGCCGGCGGTGCTGCTGATCGTCTGGCTGTACCAGCGCTGGAGCGCGCCGGCGGTCACGCGCGCCCGCGCGCTGCGCAGCGACATCAACGGCCAGATGGCCGAATCGATCGGCGGCATGAGCGTGCTGCAGGCGAACAACGCCGAGGCGCGCTTCGGCCAGCGCTTCGCCGCCACCAACCAGGACCACTACACCGCCCGCCTGGCCGAGCTGCGCGCCAACGCCTGGCTGCTGCGGCCGGCGCTGGACCTGTTCAACATCATCCTGCTGGCGGCGGTGATCTACCTGTTCGGCCAGCGCGCCATGACCGCCGCCGAAGTGGGCGTGCTGTACGCCTTCATCAGCTACCTGGCGCGCGTGATCGAGCCGCTGATCCAGATCACCATGCAATTCAGCCAGCTGCAGCAATCGGTGGTGGCCACCGCGCGCGTGGCCACGCTGCTGGACGAGGCCACCGCCACCGAGCACGCCAGCCACGGCCACGACGCCGGCCTGGCCACCGCGCGCACCGCCGCCAACGACGCCAACGCGCCGGCGGTCGCCATCCGCCACCTGAGCTTTGCCTACAACGAAGGCCATCCGGTGCTGCACGACCTGTCGCTGGAGATCCCGCAGGGCGCCTTCGTCGGCATCGTCGGCCACACCGGCAGCGGCAAGTCCACGTTGCTGTCGCTGCTGCTGCGCTTTTATCCGGTGCGCCAGGGCAGCATCGCCATCCACGGCATGCCGCTGGACGCCATCGCCAACGAGCGCTTCCGCGCCGACGTCGGCCTGGTGCCGCAAGACCCCTTCCTGCTGGCCGCCTCGGCGCGCGAGAACATCGACATGGGCCGCGGCCTGACGCAGGCGCAGATCGAGGCCGCCGCGCGCGCCGCCCACGCGCACGACTTCATCGCCGCGCTGGACCAGGGCTACGACACGCCGCTGGGCGAAGGCGGCTCGCGGCTGTCGGTCGGCCAGAAGCAGCTGATCGCCATCGCCCGCGCGCTGGCCGGCGCGCCGCGCATCCTGCTGCTGGACGAGGCCACCTCGCACATCGATTCGCAGACCGAGCAGATCGTGCAGACCGCGCTCGACGAACTGCGCGGCACGGTGACGGTGATCGCCATCGCGCACCGGCTGTCGACCATCCGCGACGCCGACCGCATCATCGTGCTCAACCACGGCCGCATCGCCGAGACCGGCCCGCACGAGCAGCTGATGCAGATAGACGGCGGCCTGTACCAGCGCCTCTACCTGCTGCAGCAGCTGGCCGCCTAGCTTTCATGTTCTGACAACTTTGTAAAAAACATTGCTATTCAACTGGCAAGATCGGCCATTTTCTTGCTATTTCCGCCACGAATAGTGTGCATTTCCGGGTGAAAAATCACGGTTTCACGGGCTTTCTCGTCTGCAACAAGAATATAATTGTCTAGACACTTTGCACGTGCAATGGACAACCGGGAGCGTCAGTTGGCGGGTATCAGAAATGGCTGGTGGCTAGTCCGCGCGGGACCGCGTGCCCTCGCGGCCGCCGCGGCACTCGCCCTGACGCCGGCGGCGCCGCACGCCGAGCCGGCCTCGCTGTATGACCGCATCATCGAAGTGCGCGAACAAAGCCGCTTCGTGCCGGACAAGGCCTTGACGCAGCTGCTCAAGCTGCAGGCCGAGGCGGCCAACGCGCCGCCGGCCACCCAGGCCGAGCTGCTCAACCAGCTGAGCGTGGCGAACATGCGCGCCGGCCACAGCGACGCCGCCCTGGCCGCGGCCGACCAGCTGATCGCCTACGGCAAGTCGCTGCGCGACAACGCCATCATCGCCAAGGGCCAGATGGCCAAGGGCTATGTGCTGTTCGACCGCGCCGAGGTCGAGGCCTCGCACCAGCTGTCCTTCGACGCCGAGAAGACCGCCGCCACCAGCAGCAACCTGGCCTTGCGCTCACAGGTCGCGATCACGGTCGGCCAGACCTATGCCGAGATGGGCGACTTCCCGGCCGCGCTGGCCAAGCTGCAGAACGGCGTCGACATGGCGCGCCAGGTGAACGACGATCCGGTGATGCTGGTCGGCGCGCTCAACGCGCTGGTCACGCTGTACACGCAGATGAAGGAATACGACAAGGCCTCGGCCGCGCTGGAAGAGCTGCTGACCGAGACCGAGAAGCTGCGCTCGCCGGGCCGCATGGCGATCGCCAAGAACACCGAGTACGGCCTGGCCATCGACTCGGGCCAGCCCAAGCGCGCGCTGCGCGCGCTGCTGCAAAGCCTGGACCTGGAGCGCAAGCTGGGCGCCGAGCGCATGATAGGCGTGACCCTGGTCAACCTGTCCGACAGCTACCTGAAGGAGCACGACTACCCGCGCGCGGCCCAATACGCGAACGAATCGCTGCGCTCGACCCAGCTGACCAACGACAAGTCGGTGGAGGCCACCGCGCGCGTCAACCTGGGCCAGGCCTACCTGGGCATGGGCCGCGTCGCCGAGGGCAAGAAGCAGTACGAGGCCGGCATGGCGCGCTACGAGCAGGAGAACAACAAGCCCGACCTGCAGGCCGCCCTGCGCGAATATGGCGAAGCGCTGGAGCGGGTGGGCGACCTGGGGGGCGCGGTGGCGGCCTACCACCGCGAGCGCGCGCTGTCGAACGAGCTGTTCGAGAAGCAGCGCCGGCAGGCGATGCTGGAGCTGCAGGAAAAATACGAGACCGAAAAAAAGCAGCGCCAGATCCAGCTGCTGAGCCAGGAGAACCAGGTCAAGGGCGCCGAGATCGACAACCGCCGCCTGCAGCAGCGCGTGTGGTGGCTGCTGGCCCTGGTGTTCGCGCTGGCGTCGATGGTGGTCGGGCTGTTGTACCGCAAGGTGCGGCACGCCAACGCCCAGCTGGAGGTGAAGAACCTGGAGCTCAAGGCGCAGTCCACCCTCGATCCGCTGACCTTGCTGTACAACCGGCGCCACTTCCAGGACTTCATGCGCGAGCGGCTGTCCGCCGGCCAGCCGCTGCCGGACAAGCGCACCCCGCACGGCGACGACGTGGTCGGCGCGCTGTTCCTGCTGGACGTCGACCACTTCAAGCACATCAACGACCGCTACGGCCACGCGGCCGGCGACGCCGTGCTGCGGATGATCGCCGAGAACCTGCGCGTGGTGCTGCGCGAGACCGACATGATCGTGCGCTGGGGCGGCGAGGAGTTCCTGGCCTTCCTGCCGGCGCTGCCGCGCCACGGCATCGACGAGGTGGCGCGCCGCATCCTGTCGGGCATCTCGTCGCAGGTGATCCGCTACCAGGAGCAGCAGATTTCGGTGAACGTGTCGGTCGGCTTCTCGCCGTTCCCGCTGGCGCCGGCCAACGAGGCGCTGCCGTGGGAGCGCGCGGTCAACCTGATCGACATGGCGCTGTACCTGGCCAAGGCCCACGGCCGCAACCGCGCCTACGGCGTGCGCGGCTTCAACAACTTCCAGCACACCTCGATGGAGCAGATCGAACAGGACCTGGAAGGCGCGTGGCGGGCCGGCTTCGTCGACCTGAGCGTGGTGTTCGGCAGCGAGCAGGAGCAGCGGCTGGCCGAGCACAACAACGTGGTCCCGCTCAAGCGCGCGCCGCAGGAGCCGGCGAAAACCACACCTCTTTGACTTTCCAAATTTCAACTCAGATATAGTAAGCTGGGTTTTCTGGAAAATTTCAAAGCGAGGGGCGGCAGGCGGTGATCAAGTCAGGGAACAGGTGGACAGGGGTGCGGGCGCGGCTGCGGTGCGCCGCCCTGCTGCTCGCGCTGGCGCCGGGAGCGGCGCTGGCGCTGTCCGAGCTCGACCAGCGCATCGCGCAGTTGCAGGAGCAAAGCAACCTCGATCCCGACAAGGCCCTGGCCCAACTGCTCGAACTGCAAGCGCAGATGGCGGCCGCGCCGGCCCGGACCCGTGCCGAACGGCTGGTGCAGGTCAGCGCCACGCAAAGCTATCTGCGCCGGTATGACGCGGCGCTGGCCACCGCGGCCGAGCTCACCGCCCTGGGCCGCGCGCAGCACGACGACGCCATCGTCGCCCTGGGCATGCGGGCGCGGGCGATCGCGCTGGCCGCCAGCGACCATGCCAACGAGGCGTACGCGCTGGCGCTGCAGGCGGAAAAGCTGGCCTACACCACCGGCGACAAGGCCGCGCAGGCGCGGGCCGCGACCACCGCCGGTTCGCTGAGCACGGCGCAGGGCAATTTCCTGACCGCGCTGGACCAGCTGCAGGCGGCGGTCCAGCTGGCGCGCCAGGCCAGGGACGTCCCGGTCCTGCTGCCCAACGCGCTGCAGCAATTGATCCATCTCCACGTGCGCACCGGCGAGCGCGAGCAGGCCTACGCCGCGCTGGCCGAGATGGAAAAAGCGGTGGCGGCGCAGCCGGCGCCGTCGCTGGCGATCGACGCCAAGTTCATGGAATACGAGGTGGCCAACCGCTTCGGCCAGCCGCAGCGCGCGCTGCAGGCGCTGCTGGACAACCTGGCGCTGCTGCGCAAGCTGGGCGAGCGGCGCATGCTGATCGCCATGCAGGTCAACATCTCCGACCTGTACCTGAAACAGCACGACTACGCGCAGGCCGCGCACTACGCATCCGAAGCCCTGCGGGAGGCGACCGACCGCCAGTCCGTGCGGGGCATGGCGAAGTCGCGCATGAACCTCGGCCACGCCTACCTGGGCATGCGGCGCGTCGCCGAGGGCAGGAAGTTTTATGAGGCCGGCCTGGCCTCGCTCGACCAGAGCGGCCGCAACGCCGACCTGCAGGAAGCGTTGATGGAATACGGCCAGGCGCTGGAACAGGCGGGCGACATGGCGGGCGCGGTGCAGGCCTATCACCGCGAGCGCAAGCTGTCGGACGAGATGGAGGAAACCCAGCGCCGCAAGTCCATGCTGGAGCTGCAGCAGAAGTACGAGACCGAGAAGAAGCAGCGCCAGATCGAGCTGCTGCGGCGCGAAAGCCAGGTCAAGGGCGCGGAGCTGGAGAACCGCCGGCTGGAGCAGCGCGTGTGGTGGCTGGTGGCGCTGGCGTGCGCGCTGGCCTCGGGCGTGGTGGGGCTGTTGTACCGCAAGGTGCGTCACGCCAACGCCCGGCTGGAGGTGAAGAACATCGAGCTCAAGGCGCAATCGACGCTGGACCCGCTCACCGCGCTGTACAACCGCCGCCACTTCCAGGACTACATGCGCGCCCTGCCGGACCCGCGCGCGCCCGGCGCATCGCAGGCGGCGCAAGGCGCGCCGCACGGCGACGACATCGTCGGCGCCCTGTTCCTGCTGGACGTCGACCACTTCAAGCATATCAACGACCGCTACGGCCACGCGGCCGGCGACGCCGTGCTGCGGATGATCGCCGAGAACCTGCGCGTGGTGCTGCGCGAGACCGACATGATCGTGCGCTGGGGCGGCGAGGAGTTCCTGGCCTTCCTGCCGGCGATCCCGCGCCACGGCGTCGACGAGATCGCGCACCGCATCCTGGTCGGGATTTCATCGCAGGCCATCCGCTATCAGGAACACGAGATTTCGGTGAACGTGTCGGTGGGCTTCTCGCCGTATCCGCTGGCGCCGGACGGCGCGCCGCTGCCGTGGGAGCGTGCGGTCAACCTGGTCGACATGGCGCTGTACCTGGCCAAGTCGCACGGCCGCAACCGCGCCTACGGCGTGCGCGGCTTCGAAAACTTCCACCTGACCACGATGGAGGCGATCGAGCAGGATCTGGAGAGCGCCTGGCGGGCCGGCTATGTGGACCTGAGCGTGGTGCTGGGCGGCGAGCCGGACACGCCGTCGCCATCGCCGTCGGAACATCACAACGTGGTGCCGCTCAAGCAGGCGGCGCAGAAGAACGGCCGCTGAGCTTTATTTGGCCGGGCCGGACGCCTCGCGTTCGCGGGCTTTTTCCTGCATTTTTTCGCCGGCCTGCTCCAGCTTCTTGCCGGCCTGCTCGGTGGCCTGGTTGAGTTTTTCGCCGGCGGCCTCGGTGGCCTTGTCGATCTGCTGGCTGGTTTCCTTGGCGGCGTCGGTGATCTGCTGGTTGGCCTGCTGCGCGGCCTCGGTCAGCTGGCGGCCGGCCTTGTCGGTGGCCTGGTCGAGCTTGCGGCCGGCCGTCTCGGCCGGGCCTGGGGTGGTGGGATCCTTCTTCTGGCAGCCGCCCAGCAGCGCCAGCACCACCATCGCGGCGGCCGCGCCGCGCACCGTTGTCATCGCCGTCATCGCCATCTCCTCAAGGAATCAAACATTCCCGACAGCATACAACGCCCGGCCCCGGAACAGCGCACCACTGCGTTAATTGTCCGGCTCGCCGGACGTGGACAAAGGCTCACGTCGTTCATGCTCAATCGCAACAATCTCGACTTGCTTACCGTGCACCAAATAAAAGACCCGAACAGGGAAGCGATGCAGCGACCAACTGCGCAAGTTCTTTCCAGGAAAAAGGTGGGCAAAGCGGCGAGAACCGATCTCGGGTAGCGACGCGATCAGGTCGCAGACAGACTGGAAGTCGTTACTGAAGTTCTCCGCCACCGAGGGCGAAGCGACACGGGCGTAATAATCGTAGGAGGCTTCGAAATCCGCTGCTGCTCGCGGCCGGATGACGACGGTGAACAAGGTCAGCCTTTTCTTGCCTGCTTGTTTTTCAGCCGTTCAAAGAAGCCGGCATCGACCGGTATAGCGGGGCCGCTCGCCAGCCCGGCATTCACCAGATCGATTATCCGCCGTTCCTCCTCGGTGCAAGGCTGAACGCCCCCCTCCGTTGCGGGCGAAACGGGCTGGGTATTGCCGGAGGGGCGGATCGGATCGGTCATGTCCTCAAGTTTAGCAAAAGCCACGCCGAAAACCACGCCCGTCACTTGATCCCGCGCAAACAGCCTTTACTTGTAGATGCCCACGCCGATGACGTAGTCGCCGACTTTTTCCACGTAGGTGTTTTTCTCTTCGAGGTTCTTGCTGATCGAGTTGGGCCACATGTACTTGACCCAGCCCTTGCCGGCCGGGCTGGCGCCGATCTTGAGGAATTCCTTGATCGGATAGACGCCGCCGGCGCTCAGCTCCAACAGGTTCTTGTTGACCATCTTGGCGTTCTGGCCGTGCGCCAGCGCCACGCCGGCCTTGTCGAACATGAACACGTACAGGTCGCCCTGGATGAACTCGCCCTTGGGATCGTTGAACGCGGCCACCGCCTTGTCCTTGCCGTTCTTTTGCAGGTACTCGCCGGCGCGCTTGACCATTGCCACCGCCTCGTCGGCGGTGCCGCGCCGGGGCGCGTCCTGCGCCGAGGCGGCGCCGGTCAGGCTCAGGGTCAGTGCGGCGGCCATTAACAACTGGAACAGATGCTTCATCGTGTATCTCCTCAGTGCGTGCGCCGCGGCGGCGTCGGTCAGGTGATCTTCTTGGGCGGGGGCGGCGGCGTGAAGACGATGTTCTCGGACTCCGGCGCGCCATCGAGCGCCTCGGACGCCTCCAGCCACTTCATCAGTTTTTCCATGCGGCGGATCAAGATGCCCTTGCTGCTGATGTAGCCGACCTGCTCGAAATTCTCGGGCTTGCTCACCATCTTGGACACGGTCGGCAGGTTCTCGGCCAGGCGCTCAAACGCCTTGCGCGCCTTCTGCTCCCATTTGGCCAGGTTCGGTTCGTTGAAGCGGTTGCTCTCGTAGTAGATGGTCAGCGTGCGGTCGTGGTTGCCGAAGCCGACAATCGCCGCCCCCTTGCGCACCGTCTCCAGCACATCGTCCTTGATGTTCGCGGTCGGCACGAACAACGCTGCGCGGCCGGTGGCGTCCGGTCGCTCCAGCGGCAAATCCTGTCCCATTATTACGCTCATCACGCTTCCTGTTGTCGTCGCCGGAGTTGCTGCTAGGCTATATTTGTGATTCTATCTCGCGCCCCTGCCCAATACAAGGAGAAACCGCGCAGGCGTGGCGCAACGGGTAATCGCGCCTGCCGAGCCCGTATAATGCGGGCTGATCCTTTTTGCCCGCCACGCCATGACGTCGTCCCCCCTCCCCGCCGGCTCCCGCTTCGGCGCTATTCCCGAACACGCGGTCGACACCGCCGAGCGCAACGTGCGCGACACGCTGGCCGTGGCCATCGAGCACGCCGCCCCGCACGCCGCGCTGATCGTCCACGACACCCGCACCGACCTCAACCGCGGGCTGACCGAAGCCTACCGCCGCGTGGTGCCGGACGCCGAGTTCGTCGACTTCGACGGCACCACGCCCGAGCAGGTGCTGGCCGCCTTCGCCCGCCTGCACGCGGGCGACCTGGTGGTGCTGATCCAGTCGACCAGCTTCCGGCTGGAGGCGTTCCGCATCCGCATCGAGCTGTTCAAGCGCGGCCTGAAGGTGATCGAGCACGTCCACCTGTCGCGCATGCCCGGCGAACAGGGCCTGCACTACATCGCCTCGCTGGCCTACGACCCGGCCTACTACCGCGGCGTGGGCCACGCGCTCAAGGCGCGCATCGACCGCGCGCAGCACGGCGTGGTCGACAGCGGCGACGGCGCGCGGCTGGTGTTTGGCTCGCCGTTTGAATCGGCCAAGCTCAACATCGGCGACTACAGCGGCATGAACAACGTCGGCGGCCAGTTCCCGCTGGGCGAGGTGTTCACCGAGGCGCGCGACCTGGAGGCGGTCAACGGCCGGGTGCGGATCTTCGTGTTCGGCGACACCCACTTCCTGGTCAACCAGCCGGCCACGCCGGTCACGCTGATCGTCGAGAAGGGCCGCGTGGTGGGCGCCGAGAACGCCACGCCGGAGTTCGACAACATGCTGGCCATCATCCGCGCGCACGAGGGCGAGGTATGGCTGCGCGAGCTGGGCTTCGGCATGAACCGCGCCTTCTCGCGCGAGCGCATGGTCGACGACATCGGCACCTACGAGCGCATGTGCGGCATCCACCTGTCGCTGGGCGCCAAGCACGGCGTGTACGCCAAGCCGCAGTTCAGGCGCAAGGACGCGCGCTACCACGTCGACGTGTTTGCCGTGACCGAGGCGGTCTACCTGGACGATGAGCGGGTCTACCAGGACGGCGCCTGGCGGCTCGACACCGCCCAAAAAACCGGATAAAAGTTTAATAGATTATAATAATTCTTTACGGAAATTTTTCTCAGAAAGAATTATTTTGCGCCATTCCTCCGTCCCCCTCTTGTCCACCGCCGCCCTGCTGCTGAGCGCCTGCGGCGGCGGTTCCGGCTCCGCTCCCGCCTCCACGCCCGCGCCGGCCCCCACGCCGGTGTCGGCGACGCCATTGGCGGTCGGCGCGGCCATCCCGGCGCCCGGCGGCGCCAGCGGCACCGACGCCACGCCCAGCCTGATGTTCAACCAGGCGCTGGACACGACCACGGTGAGCGTCGCAGCGCTCACGCTGAGCAGCCCCATCGGCCCGGTCAACAGCAGCCTGGCGCTGAACGGCAGCACCGTCACGCTGACGCCGACGCAGCCGCTGGTCTGGGGCAGCCACTACCAGCTCAGCGCCGCCACATCGCTGCGCGCCACCGCCGGCGGCGTGCTGGCCGCGCCCTACAGCACCGGCTTCGACACCCGCATGCCGGCCTGGAGCGCCACGGTCAAGTCCCCGGTCAGCAAGCCCGCCATGGGCAGCCTGCAGACCGCCGGCGCGCGCAATGGCGATGTCCTGGCGGTCTGGACCGAAGTGGGCGCCAACGGCGCCTCGCAGGTGACCTCGACCCGCTACACCGCCGCCACCCAGAGCTGGGGCACGACCACCTCCATCCAGGGCACCGAAAAATGGGGCGACTCGCCGGTGCTGCGCGCCGACGACGCCGGCAACGCCTGCGCGGTGTGGGAGGAGCAGCTGGACAACGGCAAGTACGCGATCAAGGCCGCGCGCTACAACGCCGCCACTGGCCGCTGGTCGGCGCCGGCGGTCGTGTCCCGGCCGGGCGAATATTCGTCGCGCTACTCCGGGGCGACCGCCGCCATCGGCCGCACCGGCGACATCATCGTCGCCTGGAAGCAGTACCACAGCACCGTGGTCAGCCAGGCCACCATCGATATCGCCCGCTTCGACGCGGCCAGCCTGCAATGGACGCCGGCCCGTTCGCTGCAGGACAGCCCGACGGACACCGGCTTCCCGGTCGCCGCCATCGACGCCGCCGGCAACGGCATGGTGCTGTGGTCGCAGCGCGGCCCGACCGTGGGCGTCACGCAGGCCTACGCGGCGCGCTACGACGCCCGCGCCCGCAACTGGGGTCCGAACACCCTGATCGTGCCGAACGCCGCCGGCGGTTCCAGCGTCCAGCAGTTCGTCTTCGACGCCGCCGGCGACGCGCTGGCGACCATCAGCCTGGCGACAGCGCCAAGCCCCAGCTCCGTGCACGCCATCCGCTACACCGGCGCCAGCAATACCTGGGGCCAGCCCGAGCTGATGGACACGGCCTACCATGACTCCACGCTGGCGGTCGACGCCGCCGGCAACGCGCTGCTGGTGTGGGCCACCTACACCGTCCCCTCGACCTTCAACATCAACAGCCGGCGCTATCAGCGCTCGACCGGGACCTGGACCGCGCTGCCCAACATCTCCAGCTACACCGGCTCCATCATGCCGCTGGCGTTCGACCCGGCCGGCAACGCGCTCACCTCGTGGGTGAACTACGACGGCGGCGTGTATTCGATGGTCACCATGCGCTTCAACGCCGCGGCGGGCAAATGGGATGCGCCGGTGTCGCTCGCCTCCGGCACCTCGGCGATGGGCGATCCCGCGCTGTCGCTGGACCAGAGCGGCCAAGCCATGCTGCTGTGGGCGCAGTACGCCAACCTCTACAGCTCGCCCGTGCAAGCCTCCTACGCCCGCCTGACCGGCCGCTAGCGGACTAGGCCAGCAGGCCGTGGGAGCGCAGCTCGCGGTCCCACGGCGGCACCGGCTGGTATTCGGCCACCAGGAAATCGATCAGCGCCCGCACCTTGGCCGACGGCTGCCGGCTGGCCGGATACAGCGCGCTCAGATGGTTGAGCGGCAGCTCCCAGTCGGCCAGCACCGGCACCAGCGTGCCCTCGATCAGCGCGCGCCACGCCAGGAAGGTGGTGTTGTAGACGATGCCCAGCCCGCGCTGCGCGGCGCGCTGCAGCACCACGCCATTGTTGGCCGTGAACGCCGCCTGCACCCGCACCGTCTGCCGCTCCGCGCCGCGCGTGAAGTGCCATTGCGTGCCGTCGGTCAGGTGGCTGAAGTGCAGGCAGCGGTGCTGGTGCAGGTCCTGCGGCGACTGCGGCACGCCGTGGCGCGCCAGGTAGGCCGGCGACGCGCACAACACGCCCCGGCACGGCGCCAGCTGCCGCATCGCCAGCGCGTGCACGTCGGGAATGCCGCCCACCCGCACCGTCAAATCGAAACCATGCTCGATCGGATCGAGCAGCGCGTCATCCACGTACAGCATCGGCGACAGCTGCGGATGCGGCACGCTGAAGCGCGCCACCGCGTCGGCCAGCCACTCGCTGCCAAAGCTGGACGGCGCCTGTATCCGCAAGGGGCCCGCCAGTTCGGCGCCGGCCTGGGTGGCCTGGCTCAGCGCCCGCGCCGCCTCCTGCGACTGCTCCACCGTCGCGATGCACGGCGCCAGATAGGCCTGGCCGGCGTCGGTCAGGCTCACCTCGCGGGTCGAGCGGTGCAGCAGGCGCGCCTGCAGCTTGTCCTCCAGTTGCAGGATATGCTTGCTGACCATGGCGCGCGTCAGCCCCAGGCGGCGGCCCGCCTCGCTGAAGCTGCGCTGGCGCGCCACCTCGATGAAAATCTCCATTGCGCGTAATTGATCCATATCACATTGTCTTCATTCCGGAGACAATGTGTCAACCTTTTACGGATTGTCCCGCTCCGGCGCGCGCCCTACAATGCGTCATCCCTTCCCGCACTTCGGAGCCCGCCATGCTGACAGACGCACAAAAACAACAATATCAACGCGACGGCTACATCGTCCTGCCCAACTTCAAGACGCCGCAGGAGATCGCCGCGCTGCGCGCACGCGCCGCGCAGATTGTCAACGATTTCGATCCCAGCGCCAAATCCGGCATCTTCAGCACGATCGAACAGGAAAAGACCAACGACGACTACTTCCTCGGCTCCGACAACACGGTGCGCTGCTTCTTCGAGGAAGAGGCGTTCGGCCCGGACGGCCAGCTGAAACAGGACAAGTCGCTGTCGATCAACAAGATCGGCCACGCCATGCACGACCTGGACCCGGTGTTCCGCGCCTTCTCCACCGACGTGCGGCTGGCCGCCGTGGCGCATGACCTGGGCCTGTCGCAGGCGCAGGTCTGGCAGTCGATGTACATCTTCAAGCAGCCCGGCATCGGCGGCGAGGTGCGCTGGCACCAGGACGCCACCTACTTCGACACCAACCCGGTCAGCGTGACCACCTTCTGGTTCGCGCTGGAAGACGCCACCCTGCAGAACGGCTGCATGTGGGCCGAACCGGGCGGCCACCGCGGCCCGATGCGCGAGCGCTTCCTGCGCAACGGCGACGAGGTGCGCATGGAAAAACTGAGCGACATGCCGTGGCCGGACGACAGCACCGCCGTGCCGCTCGAATGCAAGGCCGGCAGCCTGGTATGCTTCCACGGCCTGCTGCCGCACTACAGCGCGCCGAACCGCTCGGCCGTTTCGCGCCACGCCTACACGCTGCACGTGACCGACGCCGCCACCGAATACTCGCCGCAGAACTGGATCCAGCGCGACGCTTCCTTCCCGGTGCGGGGCTTCCTGTAATGCGGGTCGAGATTTTCGCCGCCCACTGGGGCAACAACGACCTGGCGCCGCAGGTGTTCATCGACCGCGTCAAGCAGGCCGGTTTCGACGGCATCGAGATGTCGCTGCCGCTGGACGCCGCCGCCCGCGACGACTGGACCGGCCGCATCGCCGCCGCCGGCCTGGGGCTGATCGCCGCCCAATGGGAGACGGTGTTCCATCCAACCTTCGAACCGCACCGCGCAGCGCTGGCCGAACTGCTGCACAACGCCTGCGCCGCCAGGCCGCTGCATGTGAACTCGCACACCGGCAAGGACTACTTCACGCCGGCGCAGAACCGCGAGCTGCTGGAACTGGCCGCCGCCATCTCGCGCCAGCACGGCGTGCCCATCGTGCACGAGATCCACCGCAGCCGCTTCAGCGGCCATCCGATGCTGCTGCTGCCCTACCTGGAGCAGATGCCGGAGCTGGAGCTGACCGCCGACCTGTCGCACTGGTGCTGCGCCTGCGAATCGCTGCTGGAGGACCAGCCGCACACGCTGGCGGCGACGCTGCCGCACGTGCGCCACATCCACGCGCGCGTCGGCCATCCGCAAGGGCCGCAGGTGGCCGACTTCCGCGCGCCGGAAGCGCAGGCCGCGCTGCAGGCGCACCTGGCGTGGTGGGACGAGGTGATACGGCTGCGCCGCGCGGCCGGCGCGCAGCGCATGACGCTGACGCCGGAATTCGGCCCGGTGCCGTACACGCAAACGCTGCCCTACACGCAGAAGGAAGTGTCGAACGCGTGGGAGCTGAACGTGGCGATGCTGGCGCTGCTGCGGGCCCGCTACGCTGCCTGAGATTCAAGCGGCGCCTCCTGCGGCGCCCGCATCGGCAGCATCAGCGTGACGGTGGTGCCGGCGCCGGGCGAGGAGTCGACCCGTATCGTCCCGCGCAGCACGCCGGTGACAATGTTATAAACGATATTCATCCCCAGCCCCGAGCCGCCCTGTCCCAGCTTGGTGGTGAAGAAGGGATCGAAGACCTTGTGCAGCGTGCCGGCCGTCATGCCGGCGCCGTTGTCGGAGAAGGTCAGCTTCACCGTGTCCGCGCCCTCGCGGCGCGCCTCGACCGCGATGGCGCCGTGCCCGCGGCCGTCGAAGCCGTGCAGCAGCGCGTTGCCGATCAAATTGCTCAGCACCTGGCTCAAGCTGCCCGGATAGGAATCGAACTCCAGTCCCGGCGGCACGTCGACGCGCACCTCGCAGCCGTTGCGCCGCAGCTGCGCCGCGTAGGTGGCCAGCGTATCGTGCACCACCTCGTCGAGCTGGAAGCGGCGCCGCTGGCCGCTGGCCTGGTCCACCGCCACCTGCTTGAAGGACGTGATCAAATCGGCCGCCCGCGTCAATGAGCTGTTCATGATGTCGCAGGCCTTGCGGGCGTCGTGCAGGTGCGCCTCCAGCACCGAGCGTTTCAGGCCGCCCTCCGACGCCAGGCGCCGTTCGAAATCGCGCACCATGTCGCTCAGCGCGCTGGCGGTCAGCAGGCTGTTGCCGATCGGCGTATTGAGCTCGTGCGCCACGCCGGCCACCAGCGCGCCCAGCGACGCCATCTTCTCCGATGTCAGCAGGTTGGTCTGCGCCTGCTTCAGCGTTTCCACCACCACCGCCAGGTCGCTGCGCGCCTGCTCCACGTTGGCCTTCTGCCGTTCCAGCTCGGCCAGGCTGTAATCCAGTCCGTGCTTGGCGTCGATCACGCGCCGGGTCGACACCAGCAGCGCCGCGATCAGCGCGCTGATGATGAAGCCGGCGACGCCGATCAGCAGCACCGGCAGCGGCGAGCGGCCGTATCGCCCGCCGCCGTAGCCCTCGAAGCGCATCAGCCAACGGCGCTGGCCGACCATCAGCGCCTTCTGCGACACCAGGCTGTCCAGCGGCGCGCGCACTCCGGCCGCTCCGGCGCTGTTGTAGAGCAGCGTGTCGGCGCTGGACGCCTGCACTGCCTTCGAGTCGAAATAGCCGTCGTCGTCGATGCGCACGTGCAGATGCTCCAGCAGCGGCGCATCGATCACCTCGCGCATCAGCGTACTGACGCGGAACACGATGGCGACGAAGCCCACCAGCGCGTCGCGCCGCTGTTCGACCGTCTGCAAGGGCAGGCCGCCGCGATAGACCGGCGTGCGCGCCACGAAACCCGGTTCGCCGGTGGCGTCCTGCACCAGCGTGATGCGCTCGGTGGCGACGATTTCGCCGGTGTCGCGGCCCAGCTCCAGCGCCTTCAGATGCGGCGGCAGCGCCGACAGGTCCAGGCCGAAGGCGTTCTCGTTGCCCTTCAGCGGCTCGGTGTATTCGATGATGAAATGCGGGTCGCGCAGGTTGGCCGGGTGCACCAGGAAACCGGGATAGCCGCGGGCCTCGATCGAGGTGTCGCCCTTGACGGCGGCCACGAACGGCGCCAGCCGCGCCTGCGGCACGGCGCGCACGAACTGGATCGCCTGGAAGCCGGGATAGCGGCGATCGAGCTTGAGCTCCGCCACGAAGCGGTGGAAGCGCAGGCGGTCGATGTCCTGGTCCAGCGCGTACATGCCCTTGATGGCCAGCAGCACGTCGAAGTAGGTTTGCAGCCGCACCTCGGTGTCGTGCGCCACCTTGTCGGCGTCGCGCTGGAAGTTCGCCTGCACCTGCTGGCGCTGCGTCATGACCACGAAGCCGCAGGTCGCGGCGGTGACACAGATACCTACAATGAACGCAAGGTAGCCGCGCGATCGCATGATGGGACGGCGGCGCCTATGCCGCGATGTGCGGCGTCGCCGCGCCGCTGGCCGGATGGTCGCTGTAACGCTCGGCGATGGCCATGAATTCCTCCTCGATGGTCAGCATGGCGTCGACCACGTCGGGATCGAAATGCTCGCCACTGGCCTGCCTGATCATCTCCATCGCCGTCTCGTGGGTGAAGGCCGGCTTGTAGACGCGCTTGGAGATCAGCGCGTCGTAGACGTCGGCCACCGCCATCAGCCGCGCCGACATCGGGATGGCGTCCCCCGCCAGGCCTTGCGGATAGCCGGAGCCGTCGTACTTCTCCTGGTGCGAGTACGTGATCTCGCGCGCGTAGCGCAGGAAGGTGTTGGTGTAGCCCAGGTGGTTCTCGACGTTGACGATGGCGTCGCGGCCGTACACGGTGTGCATCTTCATCACGGCGAACTCCTCGTCCGTCAGGCGGTCCGGCTTGAGCAGGATGGCGTCCGGGATCGACACCTTGCCGATGTCGTGCAGCGGCGCGGCCTTGAACAGCGACTTGATATTGGCCTCGCTCAGTTCCTCCCGGAAGCGCTTGTGCGATTGCAGCTGGCGGCCCAGCGCGGCCACGTAGTGCTGCACGCGGCGCAGGTGGTTGGCGGTTTCGTATTCGCGCGTCTCGGCCAGCGAGGCCAGGGCCCAGATCATCGCGTCGAGCATCTGGCTCAGCTCCGCCGTGACTTCCTCGACCACGTGCTCGAGCAGGTTGCGCTGCTGCTTGAGCAGCTCGCGCGAGTGGCGCAGCTGCAGGTGGGTGTCGACCCGCGCGCGCAGCACGTCGGCGACGATCGGCTTGTGCACCACGTCGGCGCCGCCGGCGCGGAAGGCGCGCGCCTCGTCGGCGTGACGTTGCAGAAAAATGACAGGAATGTCGGCGGTGTCGGGGCTGGACTTGAGCTGCTGGCACACGCTGTAGCCGTCCACCTCGGGCAGCGCGGCGTCCAGCACCACCAGGTGCGGGCGCGGCACCTGCTGCATGAGGTCCAGCGCGGCGCGGCCGCTGTTGGCCAGCTTGACCTCGTACTGGTCCTGCAGCAGGCCATGCACCAGGATCAGGTTGTCCGCCGCCTCGTCGGCGACGAGCACGATGGCCTTTTTGATATTCATGTGCCACTACTCCCGATATTGGTCTTTGTCGATATCATCATAACCGAGGCGTTTTGCCTGCAAAACATTTTTCTCGGCTAGCTTGCAATTGTATAGCGCACTATCTATACTGTAACCATGGATACCAAAACACCCCCCGCCGCCCCTTCCGCCGTGCCCCAGCTGGATGGCCAGCTGTGCTTTGCGCTGTACTCGACCTCGCTCGCGATGAGCAAGCTGTACCGCAAACTGTTGCGCGGCCTCGGCCTGACCTATTCCCAGTACCTGGTGATGATGGTGCTATGGGAGAAAAACGAACTGACCGTGTCGGAGGTGGGCGAGCGCCTGTTCCTCGACTCGGCCACGCTGACGCCGCTGCTCAAGCGCATGGAACAGGCCGAGCTGCTCACCCGCACCCGCGCCGCCAACGACGAGCGCCAGGTCATCATCTCGCTCACGCCGCACGGCGACGCGCTGCGCCACGAGGCGGCCAAGCTGCCGCCGTCCATCCTGCAAGCGACCCGCTGCACGCTGGACGAGGTGGTCGGCATGAAGCAGCAGCTCGACGCGCTGCGCACCAGCCTGATGTCCGCGAGCTGAGCGCGCCGATGACGACCTCGAACCCGATCTACACCCATCCCCTCCATGTGGCCGAGGCGCTGCGCAAGGACGGCTACGCGGTCATGCCGCCGCAGGACGTGGCGGCGCTGGCCGGCGTGACGCTGGCCGAACTGAACGCGCTGGCGCCCAGCTGGGACGCGCTGGAACTGGACAACTACCTCAAGGACGGCGGCCGTTACCGGCGCCGGCGCCACTCGTGCTTCGTGCAAAACGGCGCCGAGCTGACGCAGTCGCCGCACCGCGCGCACTGGCAGCCGCTCGAATACAACGCCCTGCACGGCGGCATGAACCGCCTGTTCGAGCCGATGCTGCCGGCCACCGTGGCGCAGCCGGCGTGGCAAAAGCTGGTGCGCGGCATCGGCCAGTTGTGCAGCGCGGCGCGCCGCAGCAGCGCGCCGTGGTATGTTGAGGCGCACCAGTTCCGCATCGACACCACCGACGGCATCGGCCGGCCGACGCCGGAAGGCGCGCACCGCGACGGCGTCGATTTCGTCGCCGTGCTGCTGGTGGGCCGCGAGCAGATCAAGGGCGGGGAGACTCGCATCTTTGAAGCCGACGGCCCGAACGGCAAGCGCTTCACGATGACCGAGCCGTGGACCATGCTGCTGCTGGACGACGCCGCGGTGATCCATGAATCGACGCCGATCCAGCCGCTGGCGGAACACGGCCATCGCGACACGCTGGTGCTGACCTGGCGGGCGGACGGTTTCCAGGGCCAGGAAAACGCACCCTGACGGGCCAAATCCGATATAGTCACACCAGCCAAATACGCAATCAGGAGGGTCGTCCGTGGACACCAGCTACGAAATCCAGCCCGACGAGATCGAGATCCTCATCGTTGAAGACAGTCCGACCCAGGCCGAGCGTCTGCGGCGGCTGATCCAGTCGATGCGGTACGGCGCGCGCGTGGCCGGCAACGGACAGCTGGCGCTGGAGGCGATCCGCGACCGCAAGCCGGACCTGGTGCTGTCCGATATCGTGATGCCCGAGATGGACGGCTACACGCTGTGCCGCGCCATCAAGACCGACCCCGACCTGCGCGACATCCCGGTGATCCTGGTGACGTCGCTGATGGACCCGAAGGACATCATCCGCGGCATCGAATGCGGCGCCGATAACTTCATCCGCAAGCCCTACGCCGAGGACTACCTGCTCAACCGCATCGGCCACATGCTGATGAACCAGAAGCTGCGCAGGAACCAGAACATGGAGATCGGCATCGCCCTGTACCTGGGCGACCAGAAGCACTTCATCAACGCCGAGCGGCAGCAGATCCTCGACCTGCTGATCTCCACCTACGAGCAGGCGGTGCAGGTCAACAGCGAGCTGCAGGCGCGCGAGCGCCAGGTGATCGAGCTGAATATGCGGCTGGCGCACCACGCGGGCGAACTGGAAACCATCAACCGCGAGATCGCGCTCAAGAACCTGGAGCTGGCCGAGGCGAGCCGCATGAAGTCGGCCTTCATCGCCAACATGTCGCACGAGCTGCGCACGCCGCTCAACGCCATCATCGGCTTCACCGGCGCGCTGCTGATGAAGCTTCCCGGCCCGCTGACGAACGAGCAGGACAAGCAGCTCAACACCATCCGCACCAGCGCGCGCCATCTGCTCTCGCTGATCAACGACATCCTGGACGTGGCCAAGATCGAGGCGGGCAAGGTCACGCTGGAGCTGGAGACGGTGCAGTGCCAGCACCTGGTCAACGACGTGGTCGACACCTTGCGTCCGCTGGCGCTGCAAAAGGGTCTGGGGCTGGAGGTGGAGCTGGCGCCGGACGCCATCGTGCTGCAGACCGACCGCCGCGCGCTGACGCAGATCCTGCTCAACCTGGCCAACAACGCGATCAAGTTCACCGAATCGGGCAAGGTGCGGGTGACGCTGTCGCAGCGGCCGGGCGATGGCCATGACACCGTCGAATTCTCGGTGGCCGACAGCGGCGCCGGCATCCGCGAGGAAGACCAGGCCAAGTTGTTCCAGGCCTTCTCGCAGCTGGACTCCACCTCGACGCGGCACGCGGAAGGCGCGGGCCTGGGGCTGTACCTGTGCCAGAACCTGGCCAACCTGATCGGCGGCTCGCTGTTCTTCAAGAGCGATTTCGGCCAGGGCAGCACCTTCACGCTGGCGCTGCCGCTGCGCGGCGCGTGAGCAAGCTTGGCTTTTTTATACTGTAGAAACTTGGACACCGTAGTTCTACGGTATTGCACCGCAACATAAATCGGCATATAGTTGGAACTGTCTCCTCCAACCGTTCGCTGAACATTGGAATTAAGCCCGCCCCGTCAAGGTAGCGGGCATTTTTTTTGTCAAACGAGATCGAGCCGCCCGGCGCGCGGCATCGATGGGAAGACCTGCACCAGCTGCTTGTCGCCCAGGCGCAGGTGGCGCTCGGCGATGGTGGCCAGCACGGTGCGGAAGTCGGTCGTCACCGGCAGGTCGCGGCCCTCGTTCAACTCGGCGTCGCCGACGCCGCGCCAGTCGCCCAGCACCTTGCCGCCTTTGACGCCGCCGCCCAGCACCCACATCGCATTCCCATGGCCGTGATCCGTGCCGCCGTTGCCGTTCTCGCGCGCGGTGCGGCCGAACTCCGACATCACCACGATGGTGGTCTGCTCGAACAATGGTCCGAGCCGCTGCGCCAGCACCGCCAGGCCCTGCCCCAGCGGCTGCAGGCGGTTGGCCAGCTGGCCGCGCGCCGAACCCTGGCTGGCGTGCGTGTCCCATCCGCCCAAGGCCACGAAGGCCAATTGGATATTGGGGTCGTTGCGCATCAGCGCCGCCAGCCGCGCAGCATCGTCGGGGAAGCCGTTCGGCAAAGGCGCGCCGCCGTTCGCGGCCTGCATCTCCGCCGACATTCCGCCACCCATGCCGCCGCCGGCCATCTTGCCGGCCGCCGCGTCCATCACTTCACGGTGCGCGTCCTGGCCCTGCTGGTAGGCGGCGCCGAAGCGCGCGTTGTCCGCGTACAGCTGGTCGAAGGCCTTGCCCACCGCCGGCCGGTCCAGCACATTGGCCTTGGTGCCGGCCGCGCCGTTGGCCAGGTTGACCGCCGCCGCATGGCCCGACAGGATGCGCGGCATGGTCGGGCCGATGCTCAACGCGCGCGTCGGCGTGGTGGTGCCGGGCAGCGCCGCCACCAGCCGGTTCATCCAGCCGTCCGCCGTGCTCTTGATGCCGGGCGTGGCCGATTCCATGTAGTCCTGCGCGTCGAAGTGCGAGCGGGTGATGTCCGGCGAGCCGCTGGCGTGGATGAAGGCCAGCTTCTTCTGCTCCCACAAGGGCAGCAGCGGCGCCAGCGCCGGATGCAGGCCGAAGTAGCCATCCAGGTTCAAGGCGCCGTTGTCCTCGCCCGGCCGTCCCAGCGCGATGGTCGGACGCAGGCGCGCGTAGTTGGCGTCGGCCACCGGCGCCACCACGTTCAAGCCGTCCACCGCGCCGCGCAGCATGACGACGATCAGCTTGCGGCTGGTGGCGTCGATGTTTGGCGTGGCGCCTGCTGTGGCTGCGGTCGCGGCCCAGGCGTGGCGGCCCAGCGGTATCATCAGGCCGGCGCCGGCGGCCAGCGCATTCAGGAAGTCTCTGCGTTGCATGGTGTTCTCCGTCTGGTGATTAGCGCTGCATGAAATCGGGACTGCCCAGCAGCATGGCCGCGCGCAATGGCGGCGGGCTGCCGGCGATGGCGTTCCGCGTCTTCGGCGAGATCGAACCGGCCAGCGTGGCCTGCAAGGCTTGCGCGTCCAGCGCCGGCGACAGCTGCGTGGCGAAGGCGATGCGCCGGCTCAGCGCATCGGGATTGAGCCACGCGTCCTGCGTGTTCTTGTAGCCGTCCGGTGTCTGGCAGCCGTACAGCGGCATGCCGAGGCGGTTCAACACGCCCAATGTCTGCTTGATGTCCGTCGGCGCCGTGTCGCTGGCGCGCGCGGCCGAGATCACGTATTGATATGGCGTCTTGAACTTCGCGCCTACCGCTTCCGGCGCCATGAACTCCGCGCTGGCGAACAAGGTGCGCAGCACGCTGCGGATGTCGCCCTTGCTTTCGATGTAGGTCTTGGCCATGCGGTCCACCAGCGCCGGCGGCGGCTGGTCCTGCACGAAGTACTGCGCCAGCTGGAAGCTCAGGTGATGCGCGGTGGCCGGCAGCATCGCCAGCACGTCCAGCGCGTACTCGCCCTCTTCCTGCCCGCCGGCCTTGATGCGGCGGCCCAGCCAGACCTTGTCGTCGCGGTCGTGGCGCGCGGGGTCGAAGGCGAAGGTGCGGTTGCGCTTCACCAGTTCGCGGTTGTCATAGGTCCAGCCAGTCAGCATGCGTGCCAGTTCGGTCACGTCCTTCTGCGTGTAGCCGCTGTCGACGCCCATCGTGTGCAGCTCCATCAGCTCACGCGCATAGTTTTCATTCAGACCGCTGCTCTTGGCTTTCTGGCCGCCCTGCTTCTTCCCGCGCGGGACGTAGCCGTTGGCCGTGGAGACCCAGTTGTCCAGGTAGTACAGCATGGCCGGATGGTGCGCGGTGGCGCCCAGCAGGTCGCGGAAATTCCCCAGCGCGTAGGGGCGGATCGCGTCGCGCTCGTAACTGGCGATCAGCGCCCGGTCGACGCCCTTGCCGGAGAAGACATTGAAATGGTTGAACCAGAAATCGACCATCACCTCTTCCAGCTGGTTCGGGCTGTCGATGGCGCGGGCGATGCGCGCCTCCGCCGTCTGCTGCGCGATGGCGGTGACCACCTCGCGGCGCTTGGCCTTGTCGCCGTCCGATTCGTCCTTGGCCATGGCGCGCACTTCCAGGAAGCGCTTCATCACCACGCCGGCCGGCTCCTGCGCCGCATCCAGCCCGGCCAGGCGCGCGCTCAGCGCCGGCGGCAGCGGCATGCCCGCGTTGAGCTGCGCGTCGATGTAGCGCTGCACGCCCATCTGCGTCACCCGTTGGATGTCGCCCGGCTTGGGACCGTAGGCGATGCGGTTGAGCACATGGGCGGCGGCCTGCTCGGGCGTCAGCGGCTCGGCCGCAGTGGCGGCGGTCGCGGAGACGGCCATGGCGGCAACGGCGATCCAGCGGGAGAAGTTCATGGCGGTGCTCCTGTCGAAAAATATATTTACTTTATAACGCAATATTGTTGCTCCCCAAACGACTGCCATGTATCGGTTGTAAGCGGCTGTTAGCGTTGCTTCATCAATAAATTAAACAACTGATTTAGTTATATCAATTGTTTAAATTATGTGATGTAATGCCGCCCATGAACGCTAAACCTACTTCCATCGATACCAGCCAGCCAGCCGAAGACGGCCGCAAGCCACGTTCGGACGGCGAGCAATCGCGCGAGCGGATGCTGCTGGCGGCCATGCGCCTGTTCGCCGCACAGGGTTTTTCCAGGACCTCGACGCGCGAGATCGCGCAGGCGGCCAATGCCAACGTCGCCGCGATCAGCTACTACTTCGGCGACAAGGCGGGGCTGTACCAGGCCTGCTTCAGTTTCATGTGCCAGCCGGAGCCCGACAACATCGCGCAGTTCGCGCAGCCGCACTTCACGCTGAGGCAAACGCTGGAGGGCTTCTACCGGCAGATGCTGGCGCCGCTGACGGCGGGCGGCGATGCGCAGCTGATGCTGCGTTTGTTCTACCGCGAGATGCTGGAGCCGACCGGCCTGTGGCAGCAGGAGATCGACAACAACATCAAGCCGGAACACCTGGCGCTGGTCGATGCGTTGTGCCGTCACCTGGGCGTGGAGCAGCCCACCGACGACGTGCACCGGCTGGCCTATGCCCTGGTCGGCATGGCGGTGCAGCTGATGGTCGGACGCGACATCATCGGCTCGATCACGCCGCACCTGCTGGACGGGCCGGAAGCGATAGAAAAGTGGGCGCAGTACCTGGTCGGCTTTGCCGAAGCCCTGGTGCTCGCCGAGAGATCCAAACTTCAACAAGGATAACCATGAAGATATTCCTACGGGCGGCGGCGCTGGCCGTCGCCGCGTCGCTGAGCGCCTGCGCCACGCAGGCCCCCGCGCCGCACGTGGCCGCGCAAGCGCCGCAGCACTGGC